>CAJXNA010000015.1 GCA_913056415.1 uncultured Chloroflexota bacterium
GCGCTTGCCCGGTAAGTCCTGGTAGCCATAAGAAACAGAACGCGCATAACTTTCCGCAACCTCGAAGGCCTGGGGGGCCCTGTCTTTTGATAAGGGGCTAGTTTCCTGACGTCACTTCTGATGCCAGCCTACTCTCTGGAACGCAGTCAAACGCTGACTCCAGATCGTCCAGGCAGCGGTCGGTGGTGTCCAGGGGTCGGACGTTTCGCATCGAGGCTGGCCTGATGGAGCGACGGGCCGTATCTGGCTGCTACACCTTCGCGTAGGGCGGGAAGAGCGACTCCAGCTCGCGCCGGATCGGGTCGCCCTCAGGGAGGTATCTGGAGAAGTCGCCGCTGGGCAGCTTGGCCTCGCGCTTGCCGATTGTGCCCACCTTCTTGATCTTCTCCTGGAGCAGGATCAGCCCCTGAAGGAGCGACTCCGGCCGCGGCGGGCAGCCGGGGACGTATACGTCCACGGGGATGATGAGGTTGACGCCGGGGAGGGTGCTGTAGCCGAAGGCGAACGGCCCGCCGATGGTGGCGCAGCTTCCCATGGAGATCACCCAGCGCGGCTCCGCCATCTGAAGGTATATCCGCCGCACCGGCGGCGCCATCTTCCAGGTAACCGTGCCGGCGACGATCATCAGGTCCGCCTGACGGGGGGAGGCGCGCATCACCTCGGCGCCGAAGCGGGCGAGGTCGTAGCGCGGGGTCGCCGTGGCGATCATCTCGATGGCGCAGCAGGCGAGCCCGAACATCACCGGCCACAGCGACGACCGCCGCGCCCAGCTGACGACCCCATCCACCGAGGCGAGCAGGATGTTCTGCTTGACCACCTCGTCGATGTCACCGTCCTCGTGGACCTTGATCAGCGGTTTGTCCATCTCAGGCCTGTCCTGAGCCCGGTCGAAGGGCTCCGTTCGCGAATTGTATCACAAAGGCTTCTCACCCGCCGCGCGCGCCTCCGTGGCCTCCCGCTCCGGCCACGTCGGCGACAGCGCCCGCAAGCGCGACACTATCCCCGGCAGGATCTCCAGCAGGTAGTCGATCTCCTCCATCGTGTTCTCCATGCCTACGGTCAGGCGCAGGCTGCCCCGCGCCAGCTCCAGCGATAGACCCATCGCCGTGAGCACGTGCGAAGGCTCAAGCGAGCCGGAGGTGCAGGCCGAGCCGCTGGACGCCGCCACACCCTGGAGGTCCAGCGCCATCAGGATCGCCTCCCCCTCTATGTACTCGAAGCAGAAGGAGGCGCTGTTGCAGAGGCGGCGGGCGCGGTCCGTGGGCCCCGTGATGTGAGTGTGGGGGACGCGGGCCGGCAGTTCGTCCAGCAGCCGGTTCCGTAAGGCGGAGCAGTGGGCGTTGCGGGCTTCGAACTCAGCGTACGCCAGGGCCATCGCCTTCACCATGCCTACGATGTAGGCGACGTTCTCCGTGCCGGCGCGGCGGTTCTTCTCCTGCGCTCCGCCCAACATCTGTGGCAGGAGGGGGGTGCGACTTCGCACGTATAGCGCGCCGACCCCCTTGGGCCCGTAGAACTTGTGCGCCCCGATCGATAGCAGGTCCACCCCCAGGCCGTCGACGCCCACGTTCAGGGCGCCCACCGCCTGCACGGCGTCCGTATGGAAGGCCGTGTGCCGGTTCTTTGCCTTGACTGTGCGCACCGCCTCTGCTACCGGCTGAATGGTGCCGACCTCGTTGTTGGTCAGCATGATGCTCACCAGGGTCGTCTCCTCGCCCACAGCCTTCTCCAGCTCGGCCAGGTCGATAAACCCCTCGCTATTCACGGGCAGGTAGGTCAGGCGGAACCCTTCCTGCTCCAGCCGCTCCGCGGTGTGGAGCACGGCGTGGTGCTCTATGGCGGAGGTGACGATGTGGTTGCCCCGTCGGCGGCTGGCGTAAGCGACGCCGCGCAGGGCCATGGCATCGCTCTCGGAGCCGCAGGAGGTGAAGACGATCTCCTGGGGCTTGCAGCCCAGGATCTCTGCGATGGTGCGGCGGGCGCCGTCCAGTCCCTTGCGCGCCTCCTGGGCCTCAGCGTAGAGGCTGGAGGGGTTGCCCCAGAAGTCGGACAGGTAGGGGAGCATCGCCTCCAGGACGCGGGGGTCCAGGGGCGTAGTGGCCGCGTGGTCTAGATATATGCGCTTTCTCATAGCTCGGCGTCAGTAGCGGGACTCTCTTGCCAACCTAGCACCGCTCGATTGAGGCGGTCAAGGCGAAACACCTGTCGCGGGCGTTCCTGTGAGCGTTGCTACAGGTACGGTCCCGTGCTATTATACAGTCGAAGTGGAGATTGTTACAGTCAAATGTTTCCAAACACCTTGCGCGCCCTCACCGCATGATGCAAGTTATACTAAGGGTGGGCTGGCAAAGAGATTCCGTGAATAGGCTAGGAGGAAGCGATCTTGACCACCCCTACAAAGACTAAGGTCATATCGCGGAAGACGACTGACCTCGATACGGACTACAAGTGGGGCTTCGTTACCGATATCGAGTCGGATCTGGCCCCTAAGGGTCTGAATGAGGAGATCATTCGCCTGATCGTCGCCAAAAAGAACGAGCCTGAGTGGATGCTGGAATGGCGGCTCAGGGCCTATCGACACTGGATGAAGCTGAATTACGAGGAGCCCAAGTGGGCCAAGATCCACCATCCGCCAATCGACTTCCAGGACATCTACTACTACGCTTCCCCCATCAAGGAGAAAAGCCCCGGCAGCCTGGACGAGGTGGACCCGGAGCTGGTGGAGGCGTTCAACAAGCTGGGCATCCCCATTGAGGAGCAGAAGAAGCTGTCGGGCGTGGCCGTGGACGCCGTCTTCGACAGCGTGTCCATCGCCACTACCTACAAGAAGACGCTGGAGGAGCTGGGGATCATCTTCTGCTCCGTCAGCGAGGCGGTGCAGAAGCACCCGGAGCTGATCAAGAAGTACCTCGGCTCCGTGGTGCCGTACACAGATAACTTCTACGCCAGCCTCAACGCGGCCGTCTTCAGCGACGGCACCTTCGCCTACATACCGCCGGGGGTGCGCTGCCCAATGGAGCTGATGACCTACTTCCGCATGAACACGGAAGGCACCGGTCAGTTTGAGCGGACGCTCATAATCGCCGATGAGGGCAGCTACGTCAGCTATCTGGAGGGGTGCACCGCACCGATGAGGAAGTCCAACCAGCTACACGCCGCGGTCGTGGAGCTTATCGCTCTGGACAACGCTGAGATCAAGTACTCGACGCTCCAGAACTGGTACCCGGGCGATAAAGAGGGCAAAGGCGGCGTGTTTAACTTCGTCACTAAGCGGGGGAAGGCCGCCGGCGTGAACTCCAAGATCTCCTGGACGCAGGTGGAGACCGGCTCCGCCATCACCTGGAAGTACCCCAGCGTGATCCTCCAGGGCGATAACTCCGTGGGCGAGTTCTACTCCGTGGCGCTGGTGAACAACTATCAGCAAGCGGATACCGGCACCAAGATGATTCACATCGGTAAGGATACTAAGAGCACCATCGTCGCAAAGGGTATCTCCGCCGGGCACGGCCAGAACACCTATCGCGGTTTGGTAAAGATCATGCCTTCCGCCACTAACGCTAGGAACTTTACGCGCTGCGACTCTCTGCTCATAGGCGACAAGTGCGGCGCCCACACCGTGCCGTACATCGAGGTACGAAACCCGACCGCGCAGATGGAGCACGAGGCGACCACCTCCAAGGTCAGCGATGACCAACTCTTCTACTGCATGCAGCGCGGCATCTCGGAGGAGGACGCCCAGCACATGATTATCAACGGCTTTTGCAGAGGCATCTTCAAGGAGCTGCCGTTCGAGTTCGCCATGGAGGCGTCGCAGCTACTGAAGGTCAGTCTGGAAGGAGCCGTGGGTTAGATGAGCGCCCGCGCGGGTAACCACAAGGGGCCGCTCCTTGAGGTGCGCGACCTGCACGCAGGAGTGGCGGAGGTAGAGATACTCAAAGGGCTGGACCTCACTGTCAACCTGGGCGAGGTGCACGCCATCATGGGCCCCAACGGCAGCGGTAAGAGCACATTGGCCAACGTCCTGGCGGGCAAGCCCGAATACAAAGTCACCGCGGGAGAGGTCATCTACGAGGGCAGTAACCTGCTGAAGTTGACCCCGGACCGGCGCGCCCTGGATGGGATCTTCCTCGCCTTTCAGTACCCCGTCGAGCTGCCAGGCGTCCGCGAGCGTGAGTTCATGAAGACAGCGCTGGACGCCATACGGGAGCATCGGGGGTTGGAGAAGCTCAGCGTCAGGGAGTTCAACAAGCTGTTTCAGGAGAAGATCGCCCAGATGGAGATGTCCCCCGACCTGGTGAAGCGGTCGGTCAACGAAGGGTTCTCCGGCGGCGAGAAGAAGCGCAACGAGATACTTCAGTTGGCTGTGCTGGAGCCGAAGCTGGCGCTACTGGATGAGACGGACTCGGGTCTGGATATCGATGCTCTTAAGATCGTCGCCGATGGAGTCAACAAGCTCCGGGGGCCCTCGAGAGCGATAGTGATCGTGACCCACTACCAGCGCATCCTGGACTACATAAAGCCTGACTTCGTCCACGTGCTCATAGACGGGCGCATAGTGAGGTCTGGTGGCCCCGAGCTGGCCCTAGAGCTTGAAGCGAAGGGCTACGAATGGATTAAAGAGGCCGTCGAAAGCGGCGAACGGTTGAGCGTCTAAGGACGGTGCCAGCGGAGAATGCCCCACGCCCTCGCCACACCTGACAGCTACCTGACCGACTTCCGTACGTTTGAGACGAACCTTCCAGACGAAGGGCCGGACTGGATTCGAGAAGTTCGACAGCAGGCGTTGGCCCGGTTCCGAGAGCTGGGTTTCCCTACCGCCCGCCGCGGCAACGAGAAGTGGAAGTACACGAACGTCGGCCCCATCGCTGATGCAACGTTTAGCTATCCGTTTGACGCCGGCGCGGAGGTAAGTCTCTCTGACATACGGAGTGTCGCTCCCTGGGACGACGGCTGGGCCACCGTCGTTTTCGTCAACGGCCGCTACTCCCCTGCGCTCTCGACGATCGTCGCGCTCGACGGTGTACAGGTGACCAACCTAGAGGAGGCCGTCCGCGCCGACGGCGACGTAATCGAAAGACACCTTGCCCGCCACGCTACCTACGAGGACGACGGATTTACCGCCCTGAACACCGCCTTCCTCCGTGATGGCGCCTTCGTCCACGTCCCCGAGGGCGAATCGCTCCAGTCGCCGCTGCACCTGATCTTCGTCACGGCGGAGGGCGCTGAGCCCGGCGTATCCTACCCAAGGACCCTCATCGTGGCCGGCGCTCGAAGCGAGTTGACCGTCATCGAAAGCTACGTGAGCCTCTCCTCCTCGCGCTACCTCACCGACGCCGTGACGGAGATCGTCGTCGGTGACGGGGCCCAGGTCGAGCACTACAAGCTTCTCCTGGAGAGCGAGGGGGCGTTTCACGTGGCGGTCAGCCGCGTTCACCAGGGTGAGGACAGCGTTTTCTCCTCCACGTTCTACGCCAGGGGCGCAGCCATCGCCAGGAACGACATCCAGGTGCTGCTGGACGCGCCCGGCAGCTCCTGCACCCTGAACGGCCTCTACATGACATCGGGCAGCCAGCATATCGACAACTACATCAACATCGAGCATGCGAAGCCCCACGGGACGAGCCGCCTGTTCTACAAGGGCATCCTGGATGGGGAGTCCAAAGCCGTTTTTGGCGGCACTGTGCTGGTTCGGCCTGGCGCCGACAAGACCGACGCTCACCAGGAAGACAAGAACCTTCTCCTCTCGGAGAAGGCGGAGGTGGCCAGTAAGCCCAGCCTGGAGATCTACGCCGACGATGTCAAGTGCGGTCACGGGGCGACGGCGGGCACGATAGCCGAAGACGCGATCTTCTACATGAGGAGCCGCGGCCTCGATCTGGAGACGGCTACCGCGTTTCTGATCAAGGGGTTCGCGAGCGGGATCCTGGATAAGGTACGTGTTCAACCGCTCAGAGCCTTTCTGGAAAAGCTGACCACTAAGGCGCTGTGGGGCTCTCGATTCGGGCAGGCGTCATGACCGAAGCCGAGCCCGTCACTAACCAGGGCGTTAGCGGGAAGCCCGCCGGTGGCCTGGACATCGCGCGGATCAGGGAGGACTTCCCCATTCTGGCTCGTGAGGTCCACGGTAAGCCCCTGGTCTATCTGGACAACGCGGCCACCTCCCAGAAGCCGCGCCAGGTGATCGAAGCGCTGGTACGCTACTACGAGAGCTACAACGCCAACATCCATCGTGCCGTCCACTGCCTGGGGGAGGAGGCTACCGCAGCCTACGAGGAGGCGAGAGCGAAAGTCGCGCGGTTCATAAACGCTCCCTCTCCTGAGTGCATCGTCTTCACCCGCAACACCACGGAGGCGATCAACCTCGTCGCCTACACGTGGGGCCGCGCTAACGTTGGGCCGGACTCGGGGGTTCTGCTCACCCTGCTCGAGCACCACTCGAACATCATCCCCTGGCAGCGCCTCACGGCCGAGAAGGGCGCATCCCTCCGCTACATCGGCATCACGGAGCAGCAGACGCTGGAGCTGGACGGGTTGGAGAACCTGATGGACAGCCGCACCCGTCTCTTGTCGGTGACTCAGGTGTCTAACGCCTTAGGGACGATCAACCCCGTCCAGACGCTGGTCGCTGAGGCTCACCGCAACGGGACGATGGTCCTGGTGGACGGCGCTCAGAGCGTCCCCCACATGCCGGTGGACGTGCAGGCCATGGACTGCGACTTCTTCGCGTTCTCCAGCCACAAGATGCTTGGCCCTACCGGCGTAGGCGTCCTCTACGCCCGGCCAGAGCTGCTGCAGGAGATGGATCCCTTCCTGGGCGGCGGCGAGATGATCAAGCGTGTCACCCAGGAGGACGCCATCTGGAACGACGTGCCCTGGAAGTTCGAGGCCGGCACTCCCAACATCGCCGACGTCATCGGCTTCGGTGTCGCTATCGACTACCTGAACGGCCTGGGCATGGAGAACGTGCGCGCTCACGAGATGGAGATGAGCGAGTACGCCCTGCGCCGCCTCCGCCAGCTGGAGGAGGTCATCATTTACGGGCCGCCGGACCCCGCTGACCGCGGCGGCGTCATCTCCTTCAACTACCCGGATCTGCACCCACACGACATCGGCACCGTCTTGGACCGGCACGGGGTGGCTGTGCGGGCCGGCCACCACTGCGCGCAACCTCTGATGAGCCACCTGGATGTGTCGGGAACTGTGCGGGCCAGCTTCTACGTGTACAATACGCTGGCGGAGGTGGACGTACTGGTGGACGCCCTCGGACAGGCGTACGCTTTCTTCAGCAATGACCGCAAATAGAGAGGACGAGTACGCTCAGCAGGAAGCCCAGTTGGACGACCTCTATCGCGAGGTCATCCTGGATCACTACCGTAACCCCCGTTACCGCGGCTCCCTCCCCTCACCTACGACGAGATATGAGGGCTACAACCCTCTATGCGGCGACGACGTGACGGTTGAGCTACTGGTGAAGGGCGGAATCGTCGAGGACGTGGCGTATCACGGCTCCGGCTGCTCCATCAGCCAGTCCTCCGCTTCCATGATGACCGAGGCGATTCGTGGCAAAACGGTGCAGAAAATCGAGTCGCTATTCAGGGAGTTCACGGCCATGATGCGGGGCTCCGATGATATCGATTTCGATTTGATAGGCGACTTGGAGGCGCTGGAGGGGGTGCGTAAGTTCCCCGTGCGCGTCAAGTGCGCCACCCTCGCCTGGCATACGCTGCAAGAGGCCTTGCAGCACCTGGATCAAGGTGAGGACCAGGTCGCGAGCGACGAACGCGCGATACGTTAGCCGTAGGAGAAGTCGCGCAGGAAGGCCCGCATCGTCTCCTCCGGCGGTTTGTCCATGAACACCACGTCGTAGATGGTGTGCAGAAGGGGCGTGGCCACGCCCAGGCGGTGCGCCAGGTCTCTGGCGCGGCAGGCGGCGACTCCCTCCACGGTGTTGGTGCGCAGGAACTCCTGCCAGTCGCGGCCGTTGCACAGCTTCTCGCCCAGGGTGCGGTTTCTGCTGTGGGGATTAAAGCCGGTGGTGATCAGATCGCCCAGGCCGGCCAGGCCGTAGACGGTCTGAGGCTGGCCCCCCATGGCCTGGCTAAGGCGGGCCATCTCTGCCAGGGCGACGCTGGCCAGGAATGCCTTGGTGTTGGTGCCGTAGCCGGCGCCATCGCACATGCCCAGGGCGATGGCGTATGCGTTCTTCAGGCAGGCCCCCATCTCTACGCCGGCCAGGTCCGTCGTCGTCTCCACCTTGAAGGATTCGTTCTGAAGCGTGTCCTGGATCTCGGTCGCAAGCTCGGCGTCCGCGGCCGCCACGATCACCGCGGTTGGCACGCCGCGGGCGAGCTCGTCGGCGATGGCCGGGCCGCCCATGACCGCGATCCCCCCGTGCCGGGGCAGCTCCTCGTCTAGCACCTCGCTCATCCGCTTGTTGGTGTCCTGTTCCAGACCCTTGCCCACGTTAAGCACCGGCTGCCCGTCACGGATGTGAGGGGCGGCGTCTCGGGCCAGTGAGCGCACTACCCTGGAAGGAACGCTGAACAGTGCCAGCCAGGCCTCGGCGAGCGACTCTTGGAGCGTCCAGCAGGGCGTAACGCTCTCGTGGAGAGTGACGCCCGGGAGGTACTTTGTGTTGAGGCGGTGGTCGCGGATCTCCTCCAGGACATCCGTCTCGATGCTCCAGAGGCGGACTGAGTGTCCGTTACCGGCGATGATCTGGGCGAGGGCGGTGCCCATGTTGCCCGCGCCGAGGACGGCGACCGTGCGCATCCACCTAGTCGAAGCGGTAGCTGCCGAAGTCACCGGCCACGATGACGTTCTCCAGGCCGGCGATATCGGGCTCCCCGTTCAGGTGGGTGAGGATGATCGTTGTCTCCGCCGCCACCCGCTTACGTATAACTCGCACGTCGTCTATCCCCATGTGCTCGGGGCCCCCGCCCTCGCTGTAGGTGCAGTCCAGCACCAGCGCATCGGCCCCTTCCGCTAGTTCGAAAATCTCATCGCAGAGCATCGTGTCGCCCGTGTAGGCCACCGTCCTGTCTCCTAAGTGTACGCGATATCCGAAAGGCTCTAGCTTTTCGGGCACGTGGTTCATGGGGAAGGCGCGGAAGCTGATCTCGTTTACGTACTGGTCGGCGCCGGGCTGCGCCTCTATATATCGGCGGCGATATCCAGCTTCTCGTGTCACCTCAGGGTAGCACTGCTGGGCGAACTCCTCGATCTTCCGCTCCACCCCGGGCGGGCCGACGATGAACAGGTCGTCGCGGCGCTCCGTCATGTAGATGTACTCCAGGAAGAGGAAGGGCATTCCCATGAAGTGGTCGCCGTGGAAGTGCGAGAGGAAGATCACCTCGATGTCCGTGGGCGGCATTCCGAGCCGCTTGAGGTGAGGGAGCAGCGTAGGTGGCGCGTCGAACAGGTAGCGCCCGTTGGCCAGGAAAGAGCTCCAGTAGCGCCCGTCGGCGGCGAAGGCGTTAGCCGATCCAAGGAACGTCAGCTCGAGCATATCGGTCTATTCAGTCCCCTTTAGTTACCGCAGGGCTGAGCCTCCCGATTTATCGGAGGACTCAGCCCCTCTCTTCGGTTACTGTGCCTCTTGTTATTTTACTTCTTGATGATGTGGATAGTACAGGCGGAGCCCAGGCCGATCACGTGGGCCAGGCCTACCTTGGAGTTCTCCACCTGACGCTCGCCCGCCTGACCGCGCAGGTGCCACATGATCTCTACGATGTTGGCGACGCCGGTGGCGCCAAGAGGATGCCCCTTGGAGAGCAACCCGCCGCTGGCGTTGACCGGGATGCGGCCGCCTACCCAAGGGTCACCGCGGTCGATGAACTCGCCCGCCTCGCCGTCGCCGCACAGCCCCAGGTTCTCGTAGTGGATCAGCTCGGCGGTGGCGAAGCAGTCGTGCAGCTCTACCTGGCTCAGGTCCTCAGGGCCTATGCCGGCCTGATCGTAGGCCTGCTTGGCCGCGTTGCGGGTCACCGTGTTCACGTCGAACATCGTGGGGTTGCGTTCCTGCCAGGGGTCGGAGGTGAGGGCGGAGGCGGCCACCCAGACCGGGTTCGTCGTGTGCTGGCGCGCCTTCTCCGCGGACATGAGCACCGCCGCAGCGGCGCCGTCGCCGGTGGGGCAGCACATCAGAAGGGTGTTGGGCCAGGCGATCATTCTGGCGTTCATCACGTCTTCCAGGGGCGTTTCCTTCCGGTACTGCGCGTACGGGTTGTGGACGGAGTGTTTGTGGTTCTTCACCGATATCTTGGCGAAGTGCTCCATCTTGGTCCCGTACTTGCGCATGTGCTCCACGCCGGCCTGCCCGAACACGCCCGGCATCAGGCCGGTGCCCATCACACCCTCCGTGCTGTAGTCGCGGTTGCCGCCGCCGGCGCCCAGCAGCCCCATCTTGCCCATCTGCTCGCTGCCGATGGCCAGCGCTACGTCATACATGCCGGAGGCGATGGCCAGATAGGCCTCGCGGAAGGCCGTGGAGCCGGTGGCGCAGGCGTTGGCGACGTTCACCACGGGGACACCTGTGGCCCCGATCTCCTTCATGACCCGCTGGCCGATCATGGCGTTAGATTGGTACAAGTTGCCGCTGGCCACCATCTCCACTTCGTTGATGGAGATGCCGGCGTCTTTCAGCGCTCCGATGGTGGCATCGGCCGCCAACTGGACGACGTCTTTGTCCGGGTAGCGCCCGAACTTGATCATGTTGCCGCCGACCATTGCTACGTCCTTCATGGTCTCCTCCTTATGCGTCTAGGTGGCCGCCCAGGCGGCTAGTTGAGCACCCTGAACTTGGCTGCGATGACGTCGTTCCCTTCGCGGTCGGTGCGCACCTTCTCGGTGTACATCTTGACCTTCTTGCCGAACCACTCCGGACTGGGCTTTTCCGGGTCCAGGCCGTAGACGTTGCCCCGGATGGACACCCCCTCCGGCAGGTCGATGATGGCGGCGACGTAGGGCGCTTCCAGCCCCGGCACCGTCTGGTAGACCACCGAGAAGACGTAAATCTCCCCCTCACCGCTGAGGTGGACCTCTTCGAGGGAGTCGGTGTCGCCGCACTTGCCGCAGGCGATGCGCTCTCCCAGGAAGACAGAGCCGCAGGCCTTGCACTTGCTGCCCCACAGGTAGGGCTCCTGCTTGGGGTCTTCCGGTATGCGTAGGAAGGGTACGATTGGGTTACGCTTCTTCTCTTCTGAGGCGGTTTCTTGAGTCAAGGGCAACCTCCTGGGCCTGCCTGCCGGTAGGCAGGGCTATCTGAGACGCCTAGTTTGTATCACGGGGCGGCACAGCCAGTCAAGCCGCCCTTCTTGTCGATTCGCTACTCCGCCACGTGCTGGTCATCCCTGTCCAGCGGCGGTATCGAAAGGCTGAGCACCAGCGCCGGGCTCTCCACCGCCCGCACGCCGTGCCGCGCCCCCATCTCGATGCGGACCGTCTCATACGGGCGCAACCGCATGGTGCGATCGCCCACCCGCACCTCCACTTCCTGCTCCAGCACCGTGTATATCTGGGCGCACTTCTCGTGATAGTGAAGCGCTACGCGCTCCGCCTCCTTCATGCCGATGATGCGGATGCTGCACTCCGGCATCTCTACGTGGGAGAGAATCTCGTAGTCGCCCATGTGCTTCACGGCCGTCTCCTTACCCGGGCGGACGCCCGCCCGTCGGGGCGAAGTAGCTGGCGCGTGCCTTCTGGTACTCCTGCGGTCGGTTCAGGTCCAGCAGCACCGCCGACGTCTCGAACGGCAGCTCGTTTACGTCCGCCGCATGCCTCTCGATAACGGCGCGCAACCCCTGCGTCGCCTCGTTGACCTCCCGCAGCTCCGGCAGCAGCGAGCCGTCGAGCAGCGGCGGGTGGCCGCGCTTCTCGTCGTACGTGGGCACGGTGATCAGGCTGCCGGAGTGCCGGTGCACGTCCACCAGCCGGGCGATCACGTCGTGGGGTCGGGGCTGGTCGACGCCGAGGACGAGGACAGCCGTGGTGTCGTCCGGGAGGGCGGCGGCGCCGAGGCGGAGTGAGGAGGCGGGTCCCTCCGTGTACAGCTCGTTGACCACCGCGACTACGTCGGGGCCGGTCCTGTGGATGTAGGGCAGAACCTCATCGGCGCGGTGCCCCAGCACCACCACCAGCCGGTCCACCGGGGGCTCCTTGAGCTGGGCGAGCTGGTACTCGATCAGGGTATTCCCGCCCCACTCCAGCAGCGGCTTGGCGGCGCCCATGCGGGAGCTTTCCCCTCCGGCCAGGAGGATGGCGGCGATGGTCATCGCGGCTAGGCTACTCGCTTACCTGGAAGAGCGTGCCCAGCTTCATCGCCAGGCCCGCGTTGCCGCCGAGGTGTACCTTACGCGTTGTGATGGCCCACATCGGGTTGAGGTCGTTGTTGGAGAGGTCGATCCAGAGCTGCGGCTTCGTGCGAAGCTCCATGTCGAAGCTCTCCGGTGCGCCGTCCTCGGTCTCCGCTTTGCCATCGCCGATGCGCAGCGCCCACTGGCCGCCGCCCGCGCCCTCCATGTTGAACGCGTAGGTTACGTTCATATCGGCGCCGCGGTCGGGCCAGAAGATGAGGGGCATGAAGTGGAAGATGCGGTCCAGCTGGAAGTGCACCTCCTCCGGGGTGCCGGCCTCCATCCAATGGGGCAGCTTCTTCTTGGCGACGCGGCGGATGTCCTGGTAGTGTCCGGGCAGGTGCAGGTAGCTGGCGAAGAACAGATCGCGCACCGTGCCGGGGCGATCCCACTCGGGGCTGGAGGCGGGCTTGTCCAGGTCAGCCTCGCTGAACCCCTCAAGGGTTCGCAGGCTCTCTTCGAAGGTGGCCTTGAGGCGGCCGATGAGCTCGGCTACCGGCAGGTCGCGCACCTTCGCCAGCATCTGCTCATTGTAGTCGTTGATCGCCTCGCGGCCATCGAAGCCGGGTAGCTGTCCGGGCTCTCCCGCGAGCGCTTGCTGGGGCAGGCGAGTTCCCTGCTCCTCCTGCGTGATGACCAGGTGCGCCAGGTAGTCCTTGGCCGTCCAGCGGTCCGACGCCTTCTTCTTCCACTCCTTATCGTCCAGCCGCGCGTACGAGTCGAGGCAACGCTGCAGCGCCTGCGAGTAGTACTGCTTGATCTGCTCTTTGGTAGGCTTCATCCCATACCTCCCTTTGCTCTTCGTCCCTATATCTTGCCCAGCGCCCGCAGCACTCGTTCAGGCGTCGCCGGCACCTCGCGCAGGCGGGCGCCCACGGCCTCGTCGATGGCGTTCACGACAGCCGCCGCGCCGGCCACGATGGATGGCTCGCCGACTATGCGCGCTCCGTACGGCCCGTCCTCCGAGGGCACCTCCACGATGATCGCTTCGATGGGCGGCAGGTCACGCGTGGTTGGCAGGCGGTAGTCCAGCAGGTTGGCGTTCAGCAGACGCCCCTCATCGTCATACAACATCTCCTCGGAGAGGGCGATGCCCAGCCCCTGGCTGGCGCCGCCCTGCATCTGGCCGGACACCGAGAGCGGGTTGATGGCGAACCCCGCGTCTTGGGCGATGGCGTAGCGAAGGATGGTCAGCTCGCCAGTGTCCGGGTCCACCTCTACCTCCGCGGCCTGGACGCTGAACCCCGGCGCCTGTCGGCGGGCTGTTATCGCGCCCCGCCCGACGATGGCGGCGAAGGGCGCCGCGAAGTTGGTGGTGATCCGCCCCAGGCGCAAGAACGTCAGGGACTTGTCGGACGATCCCTTCACCCGTATCTCGCCGTCGATCATCTCCAGGTCATCCGGCTCGCACTCCAGCCTGCGAGACGCGATCTTCAGCATCTGCTGCTTCGCATCCTCGGCGGCCTCTTTGACGGCCCGTCCTACGGTGATGGTCGTCTTGCTGCCGGCGCTCATGCCGGCGAAGGGCGCCGATTTCGTGTCGCCGGTGGTGACGCCCACCATGGACAGCGGTACGTTCAGCACCTCCGCCGTGATCTGGGCGAAGGAGGTGTTCGTGCCGGTTATATCGGCTGAGCCGACGATGACGTTGATGGTGCCATCGCCGTTCAGGCCCACGATAGCGCTCGCTGGCTGGAGGCCGCCCAGCCAGCCCCCCACCGCCAGCGCTATCCCGCGATTAGGGTGCTGCTTCGCCTCAGATCGGTCCTTCCAGAGCTGGCTGTTCCCGATGGCGTCCAGGCACTCTTTGAGGCCGATGCGAGTGTAAGGCTGGCCGCTGGGCAGGGGGTCACCCTCTTCCATCGCGTTTTTGAGCCGTACCTCCAACGGGTCCAGACCCAGCTCCTTCGCCATCATGTCCATGTGGCTCTCCAGGGCGAAGGTGGCGTTGTGAGCGCCGGGAGCGCGCAGGGCGCCCACACTCACCTTGTTAGTGAGCACCTCCAACCCCTGGATCTCCAGGTTGGCGCACTTGTAGTAGCCGCCGATGATGAGGCAGCCGGGCAGCATGGGAGCGCCGGGGTAAGCGCCGGAGTCGTAGATAAGACGGGCCTTGAGGGCGGTGAGGGCGCCGTCCTTCTTCATCCCGGTCTTCAGCTCGATGATGGCTTGCGGCGCGGGGGTGGCCGCCAGCATGTCTTCTTTACGGCTCATGATGTACTTCACGGGCCGGCGAACGACCATCGCCAGCAGGGCCACCATCAGCTCCGTGAGGTAGATCTTTCCGCCGAAGCCGCCGCCCACCTCGGTGGCGGTCACGCGGATGCGAGACTCAGGCATTCTCAGCGCCTTGGACACCTCATCGCGGATGAAGAAGGGGGCCTGGGTGCTGGTCCAGATCGCCAGCTCTCCGTCGGGGCCGGGGTCGTAGTCGGCGATGGTGGCGTGCGGCTCGATGTATGACTGGTGGACCATCGCCGACCGCCAGGTCTCCTCGATCACCACGTCCGCCTCAGCGAAGCCCTGCTCCACGTCCCCGCGTGTGAAGGAAATCTGGGAAGCGATGTTGCTAGGCTTGCCTTCGGCCTCTTTCTGCTCCACCTCGGCAGTAATGTGGCCTTTCTCCTCCGTGCGGTCCACCTCACCGAGGGGCGAACGGGCCAGGGGCGAGTCCTCCCGTATGGCGGCCACGGGGTCCAGCACCGGCGGCAGCTCCTCGTACTCCACCTCGATCAGCTCCAAGGCGGCCTCGGCCGTGTGCGGCTCGTCGGCCAATACGGCTGCCACCGGCTGACCGTAGAACAGCGTCTCGTCCTCGGCGAATATGGCGTGGCGACGGTCGGACTCGCTCTTCCTGAACGGCGGCAGCTCCGCGGCCGTGATGACAGCGGCGATGCCGGGGTGGTTGCGGGCCCTGCTGGCGTCGATGGACTTGATGCGGGCGTGGGCATGGGGGCTGCCCAGAACCTTTGCGTGCAGCATCCGCGGCAGCTTCATGTCGTCCGCGTAGACGGTCTTGCCGGTGACCTTGCCCACGCCATCGATGCGGGTAATGGGCTTGCCGACGATCCGGTATTCTTGCTGGGTCGCTGTCTCCTGGGCCATGGAGCCCTCCCCCTAGCCTATCCGCTCTGCGGCGGCGAGAACCGCCTCGTATATCTTGGCGTATCCGGTGCAGCGGCAGAGGTTGCCCGCCAGCCCCAGACGCACGTCCTCCAGAGTGGGCCGCGAGTTGCGGTCCAGCAGCGCTTTTGTGGCCATGATCATCCCCGGGGTGCAGAAGCCGCACTGCACGCCGCCGGCCTCTATGAATGATTGCTGAACGGGGTGCAATTCGCCGTTGCGAGCCAACCCCTCGATGGTCAGCACCTCGCTGCCGTCGGCCTCCGGCGCCAGCATCAGGCAGGAGGTGATGAGCTTACCGTCCACGATCATGGAGCAGGCGCCGCAATCGCCGGTGCCGCACCCCTCCTTGCTGCCGGTGAGAGCTAGCTGCTCCCGCACCGTCTCCAGCAGCGTCCAGTGAGGTTCGACAGCCACCTCCTGGGGCTGGCCGTTGATCTTGATGTGTATCGTCTGCTTGGACATAGCGACTCGCTTCTAGCTCGCTCCTGCTCTCTGCGCCGCCTCCTGCAGGCAGCGTTCGGTCGTCACTTGCACTAGATGCAGATCGGAAGAGCAAACGTCTGAACTCCAGTCACAAGACGATCTCGTATGCCGTCTTCTGCTTGAAAAAA
>CAJXNA010000016.1 GCA_913056415.1 uncultured Chloroflexota bacterium
GCAAAAACTAATCATGAACAGAATGATTCAAAATTTTATAGACTTTAAAAATGCTGATGAAGATTACAATAAACTTGTAAGTAAGAACGAATTAATTAAATCTGAAATTAAACGAGTAGAAAACGAAGCAAAATTTCAAGCATACATTAACAAAATTGCAATAAAAATAGTAGATGCAAACAATGGTAACAAAGTTCAAAAAATATATCATGAAGTAGCCCTCCAAAGAATTGCTGAAGAAGAAAATTGGTTGCTAGTAGCTCCTGCAATGGATAGAATTATTACTCAATTTTCTAGCCCAGAAATCAAGCAACATTTAGAGATGTATAAAGAAAAAGTACTTTATTCTATTGAAAATCTTGAGAAATCACAACAAAAACAACCAGAAGTTTTAACCCTTACAAATGACGCCAGCATTAAAGGAACACTCTTTGATATCATTTTTAGTGAGAATAATAAAATTTTAACTCCAAGTATAATTTCAGCACAATTAAAAGACGAAATCCAATCTATCATTGCTGATTCATTAAAAATAGTAGAGGATGAAAACACAAAGATTGAAACTTATGTTGAATTACAAAGACTTGATTCTCAAGAAGAAGATGAACAAGATAGTATCCGAAAAAAGATAATTGCTTCTCAATCAGAACCTGAGCCAGAATCAGAACCTGAGCCAGAATCAGAACCTGAACCAGGAAATAATGGAAATGGTAACGGTAACGGCAATGGCAACGGCAACGGCAACGGCAACGGGATACATCTGAAGCGCCATCCGTTCGTTTCCATCCACCTGCCCATCTACAACGAGCAGCGGGTCATCGACCGGCTCCTGACCGCCTGCACATCCTTCGACTACCCCAACTACGAGGTGATCGTGGGGGACGATTCCGTCGACGGCACCCTGGGCTACCTGGAGAAGTGGGCCAAGCACCCGAAGGTCAAGATCAGCCACCGCATCAACCGCAAGGGGTTCAAGGGGGCGGCGCTGAAGAAGACGCTGGAGATCACGGACCCCCGTACCGAGTTCATCATCGTCTATGACGCCGACTTCGTGCCCGGCCCCGATATGATCCAGCAGTACCTCGTGTACTTCTTCGGGCCTAACGGGAACGGTAACGGTAACGGCAACGGCAAACCGAACGGCGTTAAGGGGAACGGGAACGGCAAGCCCAACGGCCTCAGGGTCAACGGCGGCAACGGCAAGCCCAATGGCGTGACGGGGTACGGCAATGGAAAGCCCAACGGCCTGATGGTAAACGGCGGCAACGGCCACTCCAACGGCAACGGGAATGGCAACGGACTGGCCGATGAGAAGGTGGCGGCGGTACAGGGGTACCAGTGGCACATGCTGAACGCCGACGAGAACTGGATCACCAAGGGCGTACGCGCCGAGTACAGCGGCAGCTACGTTGTGGAGCGGTCCACACAAGAGCTACTGGGCACGATGAAGATGGTCTCCGGCAGCGTCTACATGATCCGAGCCGACGTTTTGCGCCAAAAGGAGATCGGCTGGGGCACCAGCATCACCGAGGACTGGGAGCTGACGATAAAGCTGTACCTGGCCGGCTACAAGGTGCTGTACACTCCGTTCATTCAGGCCCCGGCCGAGTGCGTCAACAACTTCAGGCAGCTGGTCAAGCAGCGGATGCGCTGGGCGGAGGGGCACACCCACCTGGTCAAGAAGTACTTCCCTCTGGTCATGGCCTCGCAGAAGATGTCGCTGCGGGAGAAGCTGGAGTTCATCTACTACGCGCCCTATTATCTGCAGTCGGTATTCTTCATCGTAGGAACGTTGTTCTGGCTGCTGGCGGATACGTTGCTCCACGACAACTTCCCTTACTGGCAGTCCGTGTTCGGCTGGTCGCTGGTGTTCACCAACGCCGCCGCTCTGGCCCTGATGAACGTGGTCGGCCTGTTCCTGGAGCGAGGCGTCAAGCGAGATTTGGGCGGTATCGTCTCGGTCGTTCTTCTGGGCTACCTCCTGGCCCCGTTCCAGGCCTACGCCGCCCTCAAGGGGCTGCTGGAGGTGAAAGAGGGGGGCTGGAGCCGCACGCCAAAGTCAGGGCGGATAACGGGCACCCTGTCCAAGCTGCAGCTGGGCCGCCGCCTGCGCCAGTTGCTGGGGGCGAAGCGGCGACCGCGGCCGCGGCCGCAGGCGCAGGGGGCCGGGGCCCACTTCAAGCTGTTGGCGGCCGGGCTGTGGCCGCGGCGCTGGCGCGCCGGCCTGGCCTACGGGGCGCTGACCGTCATGCTGGTGGCGTTGCTTTGGGCGGGGTTCGAGGCCCGCAACGTGACGCCGGTGGCGGCGGCGCCAAATCAGTTCAACCTGCACGCAAACTTCAAAGCCAGCGACGACATGTTCCCCGACAGTGAGTTCTTCGGGCCGTCGTCAGTTCCGCAGCACTTTCCAGACATCGGAACCAGCTGGAGCGATCCCCGCGGGGGCGCCGAGACGTTTGGTACCCTCGCGGGAGTTCTTGATGGCACCGGCTCAGCTGTCGAGACGTCCGGCGCCGACAATGCAACCCGTGAGGAGACTTCCATCGGCTCTGACGAGATGGATATCTCCGCTCGAATGATTATAACGGACAACGCGAACGACACGATCTATGGCGGCCTGGCAGGTCGCATGGCGGCTGCTCAAGACCTGTCCGTTGCAGGGAATAACGATTACTACGTCGCTATTGTCATCGGCAACTCCGATGGCTTCGGAGCCGATATTCAACTTCGCAAAGTGGTCGATGACGTCCTCCAGGCCGCACTCAACACCCACAACGCCAACATCGGTAACAATGTGGTATTCCATCTCCGGTTCACGATTCGAAGCGGGAGCAAGAAGGTGTTCCTGGACGGCGTCGAGATCTTCAACAACACGACAGACAATTCCTTCGTGGGGAACACCCATGCCGGGCTGTTCAGCCGGAGCGACAAGGTGGAGATTGACGATTTCTACAGCCTGGATCCCACCGGCCTCACTATGGATGACACCACCGGCAGCGCCGGCAGCATCCTGTTCGATGCCATGGCTGATGACTATACCTGGGACTCGGTCCTCAGCTACCCGACGGGCGCCGACCCGGGGGAGATCGCCGGAGGGAACTATATCGTTACGGTTCACCACACGCTCCTCGATACCGCTGCCAACAAGAAGATAACCCTGAGATTCACGTTGGACTACGGGGCTACCCCCATAGGCACCGTTACCCACCAGTGGAAAGGCAACGACTCGTCACCCACGGCCATCACCGTGAATACCACCATCCCCTTCCCGCTCCTGCTGCTCGACGAGAGCCCAGCCCAGCCGCTTCAGTTGCGGATCAACTTTGAAACTGCTAGCACGGGTCAGGCGCTCACGATGCACTACGACAACGGTGCCAGCCAGACCGTCCTGAACACGCCCGCCGTCACGGTGGACGAGCTGGGCTGGCGGCTGCTGCTGCTGGCGCCCCTGGTGCCGGCGCTGCCCCTGCTGATGCGGGTGCTGAGGAATCGCAGGGCGAGGAGGGCCGGCGCATGAGCGAGCCCGTGTCCGACCGGATTAGCTTCAGCGCAGCGGCGGAGATGCCCGCCGAGCGGGGACGGGACACCTATCAGCTGATCCTGCTCCTCAGCGCCGTGACGCTGCTGCTGCTGCCGTTCATCACCACGTTCAACGAGTTCATGACGGCGATGGTGATGACGATGCACCTGGACGGCGTCCTGCGGGAGTGGATCGTGCCGGCGGAGGCGCGCATGGTGGCGGTCCTGCTGTCGCCGCTGGGGGTCGATGTCAGCGTCAGCAGCACCTCCATCTACATCGGCGGCGGCGATTTCCCGCTGCCGGTGTTCATCAGCTGGAACTGCGTGGGCTGGCAGAGCCTGGTCCTGTTCGGCTTGACCGTCAAGACCGGCCTGGACGGGCGCTACACCCGGGCCAGCCAGCTCCGCGCACTCAGCCTGGGCCTCCTGGGCATCATCTGGATCAACCTGCTGCGCATCGCCGGTATCGCCCTGGTGGCCTACTACTTCGGCCGGCTGCCGGCGGTGCTGGCCCACGACTACGGCGGCACGATCATGACTATCGTCTGGCTGGCGCTGTTCTGGTATTTCGCTATCAACTACGTTCTGGAATCTAAGGACGATGAGGAGGAGGAAGCAGTTGAGTAGAGATAGGGAAATAGGCCGCTGTGGTTGACAGATTAAATGTAACGATGACCGGCGTTAGGACATCTAATTAGCTTAGGTGAATGGGAATTATTGATATGGATATTAAATTTGGGCTGCTGCCGAATCTAGCTGTGAGAGGTGAAGTGGTATGACAAGGATCATCTGCATAGTCAACCGCAAGGGGGGGTCCGGCAAGACCACCACTACGTTCAACCTGGCCGGGGCGCTGGCCGAACAGGGCCACCGCGTCCTGGTGATTGACCTCGATCCCCAGGGGAGCTTCAGCCGCTCCCTCAGCGCCAACGGCGACGGGTCCAAGCTGTCCGCTGTCCTGATGACGCCAAGCGAGGAGTTCGCCAGGCTGGTGCAGCCTACGCCTGTGGAGAATCTCTTCCTGATACCCGCCGACCCGGATCTCAAGGTCATCGAGCTGCGATACGGCGAGCTGGCCGGGCATCACAACCGCCTGCGGTCCTGCCTGACCAAGTTCCTGCCGGATGGGTTCGATTTCATCCTCATCGACTGTCCGCCCAGCCTGAGCATCCTCACCTCAAATGCTCTGGTGGCGGCCCAGGAGGTGATCATCCCCGTCGACGGCTCTACCTACGGTACCGAGGCGCTCAAGGACACGCTGGAGAGCATCAAGCTGGTGCAGGAGGAGGTCAACCCCGACCTCCGCATCTGCGGCATACTCCTGGGCAACATCAATCGCAGGACTATCTACGACCAGACCATCGAGGAGACTTACAGAAGCCGCTTCACAGACACAATGTTCGATACAGTCATACCCACATCAATCAAGGCTGATGAGGCAGCCATGCTGGGGAAACCGATCACGAATTACGCTTCTTCTTCTAGCCTGGCGCAATGCTATCGCCACTTGGCGGAAGAGGTGGTTAGTAGAAACCAAGAGAAATGGTCGCTAAGAAAGAAAAGTTCCGGTCTGAGCAAGAAGCTCAGCTCGATCGTGGCGCGTCGCTAGGGACGGCCGATCGGGAGCTGTTTCTAGCCAAGCGGCGGACGAGGCAGCCCCGGCGTCAAGCCGAGATCCTAGCGTCCAGGGCGGAGCCCGACGGGGCGGCGCCCGCTTCTGCCGTCAGCCCAGCGGGGCGCGGCAAAAGGCGCCTATTTGAGACGGCGCAGCGTACCCAGTTAGAGACGCCGGTAGTCCTGAGCCGGACTGACAGGGCGCTGATATCGGAAGGCAGGCCCAGCAAGCGTCTGCGGTTCCAGGCGCTCCAAGAGACGCAGCTTGAGACACCCTCACGGCAGGGCAAGGCCGAGCGCATGCTGGCGCGCCCCGCCTGGCTGGCCAGAAGGCAGCGCTTCCGTGACGTCCAGATGGCCCAGATCGACGGAACTTCGGTGCTGGCCGAGGCGGACAGAATCCTGCTGGTCGGAACCGAGAGGCGATCGATACCTCAAACCGGGCTCGATAAGAGGCACCGGATCCTGGCGCTGCAGCAAGCCCAGCTTGAGGCCCCCGCCGTGTTGGGGAAGGCGGAACGGGTGTTGCTGGGTCAGGCCCAACCGTACCAGCGGCAGCGCTTCCGCGCGAACCAGAAGGCCCAACTCAGCGCGCCCTCGGTTATGGGGGAGACCGAACGGATGCTGCTGGTCGGCGCCCGCAGCAGCGGATGGCGCCGTCCCCTCCGCGCTCTGGGAGAGGCCGTGGCGGCCTCGCTCGCCTACGCACAGGCCAAACTGAAGACACGCCGGCCAGCGGGCCAGTCGGAAGAGGTTACCGTGGCCGAAGGTCCGGCGGTCGCTGCCGGGCCCGCCGAGGAGCCAGCAGTGGCCATCGCTAGTGCAACGATGCGCGAGCAGGGTACGGCATCGGACGTCCCGGCCGCGCCGACGGCAGCGGAGGCGCCGACGGAGGCGGCCCGCATCCTTGCCAAGGCGTTTGGCCGAGAGGACCTGGCGGGCCAGCTTTCTATCGTAACGGCGGCCCTGACGGAAGTTGGGGCTCCAAGAGACGAGTTCGGCTTGGTGCTAAAGGTTGGCTCCTTGGCCCCCAAGGCACAAGCCGGAGCATCGGAGTTTACAGTCAAGGGCCTGGGGCTGGCCGAGCTGTCGCACGGGCTGTCGCGGTGGCTTAAGGAGGTCGATAAAACTGATGTTCCCCTCCAGGTCATCGACGACGGCTCCGGGAAGATCAAGGTGTTGCTCTCATGATGGCTGAGCGGGCAGGGATCTGAACGTGGCGGTTTCCTCTCAGACGTTCGGGCAGATACAACACAGTGTAAGCTTTGGCCTTACGGCCACGGCAGGCCGCGTCCTGGCGATATCGCTGGGGCTGGCCCTGCTGAACACGGTGATCGTTCTCCCCCTGTTCTCTGGGGAGTACACCCAGTACATGGGGTCCATCGAGGCCTCCTATCTGAGCTATGCCCGGTTCATCGATGAGAACTGGCCTTACGTAAGCTGGAACCCGCTGGGGTACCTGGGGTTCCCGTTTCGCCTGTTCGAAACGCCGCTGCTGCCCTACCTGCTGGCCGCCATCCACAAACTACCGCTGGCCCTGTCCACCGCCGGCGCCTACCGTCTGGTCACCGCTTTCGCCTATGTGTTAGGGCCGGTCACCCTGTACCTGTTCGTCCGCTACCTGACGAAGCGAGAGCTGACGGCGGTGCTGGCCGCCCTGGCCTACAGCCTGCTGCCGTCCTTCGTCTACGTTATGGGTGGAGTGCGGGCTGATCCGTCCGTAGGCCTTTTTGGGCATCCCCCCTGGCGGCTTATCGTCATGACCTGGTACGGCGAGGGCCCCCACATAGCGGCCCTGACCTTAACCCCCCTGGCGGCCCTGTTCTTCTTGCGGGCCTTAAAAAAGCCTTCTTTCGCCAGCTACTTAATAGCGGCGCTGTTGGTGACGGCTATAGCCCTCACCAACTGGATCGCCCTGGTCGCTGCGGCGCTCATCCTGTCGGTGGTGTTGTTTTCGGAGATGCTGCTGGGAGAGCCGGGGCGCAAGCTGATAAGCGCGTTCACCGTCGCCGTCATCGCTTACGGCCTGAGCGCGTTCTGGTTCAACCTTTCGTTTGTGAAAGCATCGTTGGCCTTCGGGAACCCCTCAAACAATTCGTTGGATTTCAACCCCGTCCTGCTGATCGTCCTGGGCGTGCCCGTCGCCGGCATCTGTTATGTGACGTTTAGCGGCAAGCCCCAGCGGCAAAAGCTCTTCATTCCAGCTGCCTGGTTCGCGATCTTCGCCGTCATCGTCTACGGCCAGTACCAGTTTGGCCTCAACGTGGCCCCCCAGCCTTTCCGCTACGCGCCGGAGCTCAACATGGCCGCAGTCATCCTGGGAGCGATGCTGGTCACCGCTGTCTACGACCGTTTCCGGTCCAACGCCGCTGACCTAGGGAAGCTGGCGGCGCCGGGACTGGTGGCCGTGGTGATAGCGGCGATTGTGGTCATCTCGCTGCCCTTCTCGCGCGCCGCCTGGAATGCCACCGAGGCGAACGCCGACGTCAGTCAGACCTCGGAGTATCAGGTGGCCCGCTGGTTGGAGGAGAACGGCGAGGGCGCTCGGGTCTACGTCACCGGCACTCACGCCTTCTGGTTGAACGCCTTCTCCGACGTGCCTCAGGTCCGCGGCGGGCACGACGGTGGCGCCGTGAACCAGTGGTGGGACCACGTTGTCTACCAGATTAACAATGGAGAGGACGGGGAGCTGGCCGTTATGTGGGCCAAGGCGCTCAACGTCCGCTACATGGTCGTCAACTTCCCCGACTCCAAGGTCTACTACAAGGATTTTGTCTATCCCGATAAGTTCAACGGCCTGCTGCCCGAAAGATTCAGCTACGAAGGCGACACAGTCTTTGAGGTGCCCACGGACAGCCCTGAACCGGTGCAGCTGGTCAGCCTCTCCCGGTTCCAGGCTCTCCCATCCATCGAAAACGTGCTCGACAGCGACAGCCTGGAAGCATATGTCCAGGCGGTGGAGAGCAGCGAAGGGGTTGACGCCAGCAGCCTCCAGGTGGACGGGTCCGCCCGTATGACCATCACCACCGACCTGGCCCCCGGGCAGGGGCTGCTGGTGCGAACCACTTACGACCGAGGTTGGACCGCCCGGGCCGAGGGCACGAAGGTCGATCTGTCGCCGGACCCGGTGGGGTTCCTGCTCCTGGAGCCGGAGGCGCCCGGCAGTCACCAGATCGTGCTGGAGTATCACGAGCCCTCGTCTGTGCGCCTCGGTTATCTGATCACTGTCGTCACCGTGCTGGCCTTAGCCGTGCTGACGCTCAGACGGGTGCGAATGCGCCTGGCGGCGGCCGTCGCCCAGGTGGTGAAGCGCTGGTCCGTAGCTCTGACAGAGGAGGGGGACGATGAAGCCAGCGACTACTGAGAAACCATCGAAATTAGAGCATACGGTCATCGACCGGCAGGACAGGTTCACGCTGGAGACGTGTATGGCGATCGTGTTGTCTGTGGTAGTGCCCACCCGTAACGAGCGGGAAAACATAGGTCCGCTGATCCAGCGGCTTGAGGCAGCTCTCTCCGATCTGCCCTGTGAGCTCATCTTTGTGGACGATAGCGACGATGAGACCCCGGGGGTGATCCGCGGGCTGAGATCATCTCTTCCCGTGCGTGTGATAGAGCGACAGGGAGAGGAGCGGCGTGGAGGACTGGCAACAGCAGTAGTGGCTGGGATTGAGCGGGCGCGGGGAGAGTACGTTTGCGTGCTGGATGCCGACTTGCAGCACCCACCGGAACGGGTGGTGACGCTCCTCCACCAGGCTCAAAGAACCGGCGCCGATATGGTCGTTGCCACCCGCTACGGAGCCGGCGGCGACCTTGATGGCCTCGGCGGGTGGGCGCGCCAAGCGGCATCCCACCTGTGTAAGTGGCTGGCTCAGGCCCTGTTACTGGACCGGGTGCGGACCGTTACTGACCCGCTCGGCGGCTTCTTCCTCGTTCGTCGTGCCCTCGTTCACGACGTGGCGCTGCGGCCAATGGGGTACAGGACAGCGATGGAGATCCTGGCACGCGCCAGGCCGGCGAAAGTAGTGGAAGTTCCCTATGAACTCTCTCCGCGGCAAGCGGGCCGGAGCAAGGCGAGTTTGCGGCAGGGCTTGGTTTTTCTCCTGCACCTTTTTAGGCTGTTGCGGGAGGTGCCGCAGGCCGGCCGTGCCTGGAAGTTCGCGTTTGTCGGCGCTCTGGGGGCGCTGGTGAACCTGGGGCTGCTTTTCCTGCTGAGCGCGACCGCTGGGTTGCCGCGGGGGGCCGCTTGGTTACCGGCCGTCGAGGCTTCGGTTCTGCACAACTTCATCTGGCACCAGACCTTCACCTGGAGAGACCGCAGGGAAGCGGGCGCCGGCGCGTGGTTGAGACGAGCCACCACTTTTCACTTGTCGGTGGCGGGCACAGTGGCGATCAATGGAACGCTCTTCGGTCTCCTCTCCATCGTGGGCGCGCCACTGATTCTCGCTGGATTGGCGGGCATCGCCGGCGCCGCTGTCTTTAACTTCGTTGTTGGCGATCGTTGGGTGTTCAAGCCGCTTAGAGCGGGAAAGCAACCCCTGGGGGCCTGAGCGATGAGCGTGAAAGCAGCCTTCGCCGCCTCGCTTACCTGGCCTACAGAGAGGTTAGCGAACAGATCCGATCTTCTCAGGCTGGCGGCCTGGCTCTTGCCATTGGGCGCAATCGTAGGGTTTGTCTTTTTTTACGGGCACACCTTCGGGGTTTGGGGCGGGTTCCCCAAAGGGGTCGATGCCTACCATCACCTGACGCGGACCCAATACTGGCTGGATTTCTTCCCCAACGTCAACTGGCAATACCACTGGGCCAACGGGATGCTGTTCTATCGGACCTATGCTCCTTTCGTCCACATCCAGGGCGCCGTGATGGCTACATTCTTCGGGGTCTCGCCCGAAGGCACTCTGGGCGCTTTCGGGTTCCTTTCTTTTGTTCTGGTGGGGATAGGGATTTTCGGCTACGTTAAAGTGGCGACGAACAATTCCCTGGCGGCCATCGCTGCTTCCGTGTTGGCGCTGTCTTCCTTCCGGCTTTGGGATCCAATAATAGGGGGCGGGGTTTACCCCCGCTTCTTCGCCTTTAGCCTCTTACTGGTGGCTATCTGGTTGGCCGCCTGGCTGATCAAGCTGATCTCAGAATCGCCCGAAAGACCCTATCGGCTGCTTCATCTCGCCCTTATGGTCGTCCTGCTTACCGCCCTGCTCAGCCACCTCTTGTTTGCCGTCTTCGCCTGGGTGGGGGTCGGGCTGATCATCTGGTTTTCCGGCTGGAGCTTCGAGAGAAGGATAGCGACCGGGGTGAGGCTATTTGTTCCCCTGCTTGGTCTGGGCGCCTTTTACATCCTGCCTGTGATATTTGGGGCGCTGTTCGGTGGTCCTTTCATTGGTAAGCTAGAGGCAGAATCAGAGGAAGCATTTCCTGCTCCTTTAACCACGCTTTACGAGCTTCATGGGCTAGGCCCCTTGCTTGTACCGGCCTTCCTTCTCGCCTTGATGACAGCGTGGTGGGCAAAGCTGGATAGAAGATACTTTCTAGTGCCGCTCCTGTTTGCGATCTATTTTACCCTCTATGCGTTCGGAGGCTACCTGCACATACCGCCCGAGCTCCATCAGTTTAGGGGGGTCTCCCCTTACGTGACTTTATCCTACATGGTCCCATTCATGGCCGTGATCGTGGGGATGGTCATGGGAAACCTATTGGGCAAGGGCAGAGCAGGGCGAGTATTAATGGTCGCCTTGTGCATAATGCTCATTGGTGGCGGGGCAAGTCTAGCTTATCTCACCCGAGCTGATTTGGTGGGGGACGACCAGCTTAAATATCGCGTCTACGATGGCAGCAACCCTCTCTTCGCCGAGGAGGTCTCCCAAAAGCTTTTCGTCTTTGACGGCGCGGCGGACTTCCAGCATCGTTTCGCGCCTAGCCACGCCAACGAGGCGGTCTGGTTCAACTACGTCTATCAGATCCCGCAGGAGCGGGATTATTACGCCCAGGGGGTGCCTTACCAGGACTGGCGGGCCTGGTTTGAGCAGTCGGTGTGGAATCACCAAGAGTTCAGTCTCGACGAGGCGAAAATGGCCCTGGACTGGTTTGCCGTGAAATGGTTTGTCGTCCCCCTGGTGCCACCGACACCGGAGGAAGCCGCCCTGCAGTATCTGCAGGATCCAGGCTTCGAGGTCGCCGCCAATAATGAGGTCCTTTATCAATTTAAACTCGTTTCTCCCACTCCAATCCTCCAGGCAACCAACACGGAAACGGTCCTGGTGATTGGTAGCCCTGTCGCATACGACGTCTTCGTTCGCTCCTTGAGCCTGTCTAACTACAACAGTCAGAAAGCCATCCCGATAATAGGCCACGAGTTTGTAGATAGCTACTCCCTGGAGGAGCTGGAGCGTTTCGACACCCTGTTCCTTTACAACTACCAGTACCGGGACAAAGAGAAGGCGTTCGAGCTCCTGTCCAGCTACGTCAAAGGGGGTGGCAACCTGTTCTGGGAGACTCACGGTTCGCCCGATGAGGTGGGGGAGCTGCCCGCGCCGGCGGCGGTGAGCCGGACGAGAAAAGGGTTACTGGATGAGACCTGGGTCCTTGACCCCGAGAGCGCGATTGGGCAGGGCGTCAACGTGGACGACTTCAATTCGGCCTCCTACGAGGGGGGTCCCTGGGGTATCTCCGCAGCGAAGCGGGATGACTTGCGGGGTTGGGCAAGGCCGATCCTAGAACAGGAAGGCCAGGTGCTCCTGGCCGGTGGAGAGTACGGCCAAGGCAGAGTGGTCTGGAGCGGCTTCAACTTCCCCTACCACATGTCCTACGGGCGGAAGAATGTCCAGGAGGCCAAGCTGTTCCAGCAGGCTCTCCAGTGGCTGTTCGGGGACGAATCGAGAGCAGACCCTTCCTACCAAGCGGAATTCATTAATCCCGAAAAGAGGGAGGTTACCCTCAATTCTGGGGCCACGGGGGTGCTGTTCAAGGAGAGCTACTTCACCGAGTGGCAGGCCAGCTTCGTGACCGAAGACGGCAAGCAGTCCCTGCCTATCTACCAGGCGGGTACAGGAATGATGTACGTTCCCCTGGACGGTGAGTCGCCGGGGACGGTGATCTTCGAGTACAAGCGGGCCTGGTATGAAACCGTTGGCTGGATAATCACTTTTCTGTCTATTCTCGCCCTCCTGATTTTCGTTTTGAGAAGAAATTTTCATGGTAAAGTCTCGTAACACCCTGGCCACAGCCTTTATTTAAGCTAAAACCGCTTCAAAACCCACATATGGAGGAGAACCATGAAGGCACTGATCACTGGAATCACCGGACAGGACGGGTCTTACCTGGCAGAACTGTTGTTGTCCAAGGGGTATAAGGTTTACGGCTTCAGCCGCAGAACCTCCACGACCAGCTTGGGCCGCATCGAGCACCTGGTGGACCGGATCACTCTGGTCTCCGCCGATCTCCTCGACCAGAACTCTGTGACTAGTGCGGTCTACGATATTCAGCCCGACGAGGTGTACAACCTGGCAGCCCAGTCGTTCGTCCCCACTTCCTGGTCACAGCCCGTCTTCACGGGAGATGTGGACGGCCTGGGTGTCACCCGCATACTGGAAGCGATCCGCCTGGCCAAGCCGGATGCAAAATTTTACCAGGCGTCTTCCTCCGAGATGTTCGGCAACCCTAAGGAGTCACCTCAGCGGGAGACCACGCCGTTCCACCCGCGCAGCCCCTATGGGGTAGCCAAGACCTACGGCCATTGGATCACGGTGAACTACCGCGAATCCTTTGGGACGTTCGCCTGCTCCGGCATCCTCTTTAACCACGAGTCACCCCGCCGGGGGTTGGAGTTTGTGACCCGCAAGATCAGCAACGCTGTGGCGAGGATCAAGCTGGGCCAAGCAGACACGTTGCGCCTCGGCAACCTCGAGCCGAAACGCGACTGGGGCTTCGCCGGCGACTACGTGAAGGCCATTTGGCTCATGCTCCAGCAGCCCCAGCCTGACGACTACGTGGTGGGTACAGGCGAGAGTCATACGATACGCGAACTCGTTGAGACCGCGTTCCGCGCAGCCGGTATCGATGATTGGGCGAAGTACGTGGTTATCGACTCCGATCTGTTCCGTCCGGCGGAGGTCACATCCTTGGTCGCCGACGCCTCCAAGGCCCGCAGCGTGCTGGGCTGGCGCCCGACCGTGGACTTCCGTGGCCTGGTAACTATGATGGTGGAGGCAGACTTAGATCTGGCGAGTGAGCCTGAGAAGCAAGCCCTGAGAAGGCGGGACAGCAACAGGGCGATAGTGGCTGCGATAGAGTAGGGGGTTGACGGATGCGAACCGGTGGGAAGAGGAAAGGCTCACCTTCGAGCCGGCCTACCGCGACCAACAATTGCCCGGCCCCTACCGCAGCCAGCGCCCCCTAGCGTAGGAGCCGTCCGGCGCGAGTAGGCTTCTGGCGGCTGGCGGGGACGCCTAGATAGAGCATTTCGCTAGCGAACGGTTGGCAGATGCGAAGTGCCATCAGCAATGAGGCCGCCCGCGGGCGGCCATTTCGCATCTAGAAACTGGCGCCCCCGGCAGGACTCGAACCCACAACCTCCTGGTCCGAAGCCAGGCGCTCTATCCAATTGAGCTACGAGGGCGCTGCCGACCTGCCTACCGGCAGGCAGGTTCAGTGTAGCACCGCGCCCGCGAGGGCGGCAAACGCGAACGGCGCCTCTTACGTTGAGCCTTATTCATAATTCGGAGGAGGAAACTGCCGCTAGGCCGCAGCGCGCACGCACTGGCGCATCTGCGCCGGAAACGCAAGAGCGCGGGAGTTCAGCGCCAAAGAGTAGTGGCCGCAGACGAAGGCGCTGCGCACACCACTGGGTGATAGAGATGCCTCACGGAGTCACCAGTAAGGGCCAGTGCAAGCGATGTGGGCGCAAGAGAAGGTTCCGGTCTGCTGAGCCGCCGAAGACACTAGGCAACTATCTGAGAAGGTCGAAGGGTAGTAGCTGACCTACTCCCGACCCTCGTTACGCTGAGCCACCCTCATCGCGGCCATCAGCTTATCCGCGTCCTTGACTGGCTTACTTAGCGAAATGACCCGCATTTTGATGGAGTCGAGGTCAGCGAGAATGAGGTCGATTTTCTGGCTTGTTGTCTCTCGCTTTACCTGCGCTTTGGGCTCCTTCTTCGGCTGGGCTGCCGTCTTCTTCTTCGCCATCTTCTCACCTCCCTTCCAGTGTCCCGACAGTTTACCATAATCTCAGAATTACTAGCATCCGCCCTCCCCTAGCGTCACGCTGAGAGGGTATCAGCTGGGTCAAGCTTTGTGAAGGCTTGATGGGCGAGGGTGTGGGCCACGTGACGCTCATCCCTCGCGCAGAGGTCGAGCGCCTTGCGATAGACAGAGTGCGGGAATTATGAATAAGGCTCACGTTGTGACAGATTGGGGGCTGTGCTCTAATGAACGGGGCCCGGGCAGGTGAGATATGGCTACCGAACAGGACACCGCAGCGCTCAAGGAGAGGATTGAAGAGGCGCTCCGCGGCACAGACGTGGAGAAAGCCTCGGCGGCGATCGCCTCTGTACACCCAGCCGACCGCGCTGACCTGTACGAGCGTCTGGAGCCGGAGCTGGGGGAGGCGTTTCTCTCGTTGCTCTCCGCTGAGGACGCCGGGGAGCTGCTTGGGTATCTGGAGGAGGAGGTCCGCGAGGCGGTGGCGGCGCGGATGCCGCGGGCCACCCTGGCACGGGTGCTGGACAAGACGAGCCATGATGTGGCGGTAGACGTTCTCCGTACTCTGCCCCCCTCGGATACCGCCCGCGTGCTCTCCGCCATGAGCACCGCCCAGGAGGTAACGCCGCTCCTGGGGCACGAGGATGAGAGCGCCGGCGGCCTGATGACACGCGGCTACGTAGCTCTGCATCCCGAGATGACCGTTCAGCAGGCGATCACGTTCATGCGCCTGCGCAAACCGCTGGCGGACGAGGCGTACTACCTGTACGTGCTTGACGCGGCGAACCACCTCCAGGGCGTGGTCAACCTGCGTGAGTTGATGATCTCAGAGCCGGACACGTCCGTTGTGGAGGTGATGACAAAGGACACCATCACTGTGGAGCCGGGTACGGACCAGGAGGAGGTGGCGCGCCTGATCCAGCACTACCGCCTGCGGGCGCTGCCGGTGGTGGACGAGAATCGGGTGCTAAAAGGGATCGTCACCGCCGATGATGCGATGACCGTGGCGAGCGAGGAGGCCACCGAGGATATGTATCGCATGGTGGGCCTGCTCTCGGACGATAGCGTGTACGCGCCGATTATGGTGTCGGCGCGGCGGCGCCTGCCGTGGCTGGCGATAAACCTGGGCGCTGCTTTCCTGGCAGCGGCGATGGTGGCGGCGTTTGAGGACACGATCGCCAAGGCGGCAGCGCTGGCGGTGTTCATGCCGGTGGTGGCCGGCCAGGGGGGCAACTCCGGCATCCAGAGCATCACGATAGTGGTGAGAGGCCTTGCGCTGGGGGAGATCCAGCCGGAGGACGCGAGGCGGGTGCTGGCGAAGGAGGTCTCTATCGGCCTGGTGAAGGGGCTGGCTTTCGGCGTCGT
>CAJXNA010000017.1 GCA_913056415.1 uncultured Chloroflexota bacterium
CCGTGGAGGCCGTCACGTGCGCGTCCTTGCGCCTGCGTGGAGCAGCTCGCGGGCCAGCCTCTCTTCGTCTCGACGGGAGCGCACTTCGCCGTCCAGCTTAGCAGCTTTGAGGCGGCGCAACACTTGGCCGAGCTGTGGCCCCGGTATCGCACTCATAGCCAGAAGGGCGTGGCCATCGAGGGACGACTTGACGTAACGCCAGCGGCGGAGGTAGCGCGACGCCTGTACGCGGGCGCTCTCTTGGCCTGCCGCGGCGAGCGCCCACACTGCGGCCGATGGGAAGGGCGAGAGCAGCTCCACTGCGCGGCTGGGCCTAACCTCAGCCGAGAGATCGCGTTCCAGTGCCCTGACCTCCGCGACCGCTCGCACCGCTTCCGTCTCGCGCTTGTTCAGCGCCAGCCGGGTGGCGAGGGCCGTGGCCTCAGGCTGCGATGCCTTCCACGCCAGCAGGGCGAGGTAGACGGTGCGGGAAGGCGTAGCGTGGATCTCCCTGAGCTTGCCGAACGCCTCAGCTTGGCTACCATCGAAGGATAGCGTGGGGTGTATGGCCTGAAGCGCGCCCAGCTCGCTCAGCCGCAGAAGGATGCGCTCCGGCTGCGGCTCCCGCCAAAGGCGGGCCAGCTCCTCACGGATTCGGGGGCCGCTGATCGCTTCCAGGTAGGTGACATCGCGCCTCAACCAGCGCATGGTCTTCGGCTCCAGCCGGAAGCTGAGGCGCGACCCGTAGCGGGCGGCGCGCAGGATGCGGGTGGCGTCGTCCCTGAAGCTGGCCTCGTGCAGGACGCGGAGGAGCCCGGCTTCAAGGTCGCTCTTCCCGTCGAAGGGATCGGTGATGGCGCCGCGCTGGTCGCCCGTCAGCGCCAGCGCCATCGCGTTCACCGTGAAGTCGCGGCGAAAGAGGTCGTCTTGGAGGGAGCCGGGGTGTACGGAAGGCAGCGCTCCGGGTCGCTCGTAGGTCTCTACGCGGGCGGTGGCGAGGTCGAGACGGAAGTTGGCGCCTTTCAGCGTGGCCGTGCCGAAGACGGAGTGTATGATGCAGCGTACGTCTTCGAGGCCGAACGCGACCCGACGGGCTAGGGCGGGAGCGTCTCCCTCCAGGGTGAGGTCCACGTCCAGCGTTGGGCGGTTTAGCAGGAGGTCGCGCACGCTGCCGCCGACGAGGTAGATCGCCAACGCTTCGCCCTGGGCGTCCTGGACGATAGCGGTGAGGGCTTTGCGGGCGGCGGCGGGTAGCGCCCGATTAAGGTTATCGATAAGGTTAGCCTTAGCCATATTCGACACACGGGCCCATTATAAAGCGTCGCCTTGACAGGCCGTTTTGGCGACGTCTAAGATGGTTAGGAATTAGCCTCTATTTCTGCTAACCTTTTTGGCCCGCAATATGATACTCCAGCATAGTCATCGGATACAACTTTCGAGCGAGGCACGCCCTTTGGGCGGCTGGTTCTAGCGCTAAGGTTAGCTTTGCCGATGGCAACGATTACGAAGTCGAAAGACCCTGTCTCCCTCCTGAAGGCGCTGGAGATCAGCTTCCGCCGCACGGCGCTACTGGAGCAGTCGCTCGTGCATCGCTCCTACCTCAACGAGGTGCCCGAGCTGGAGATGGAGTCCAACGAGCGGATGGAGTTCCTGGGCGATGCTGTGCTGGGGCTGATTATCTCGGAGCGGCTGTACGGGGAGTATCCAGCCCTGAGCGAGGGTCACCTCAGCCAGATACGCGCTCTCCTCGTACGCTGGGATACCCTGGCTGAGGCCGCCGAGCGAATCTCCCTGGGCGATTACCTGGTGCTGGGCCGCGGCGAGGAGATGTCTGGCGGGCGCGGCCGTCCTTCGAACCTGGCGGGCGCGCTGGAGGCGCTTATCGGCGCTGCCTTTCTGGACGGCGGCATCACCAAGGCGCGCAAGCTGGTACTAGAGCTGCTGGCGCCGGAGCTGGAGAAGGTGGCCGCCGGGGCCGTGGCCGTGGATAGCAAGTCGCAGTTGCAGCACGAGGTCCAGTCACGCTGGCACGAGATTCCCAAGTACCGGCTTATATCCTCCGTGGGCCCTGATCACGCCAAGACGTTCACCGTGGAGGTGCTGGTCCGGAGCGACGTGCTGGGTCGCGGTGAGGGGCGCAACAAGAAGCAGGCGGAGCTGGCAGCCGCACGTCAGGCCTTGGAAGCGTTAGCTGCCTCGGGTTGACGATCATATGTACCTGAAGCGGCTGGACATCCAGGGCTTCAAGAGCTTCGCTACCCGTACCACCTTCGAGTTCGGTCAGGGGATCACGGCCATCGTGGGCCCCAACGGTTCCGGCAAGTCCAACATCGCCGATGCGCTGCGCTGGGTGCTGGGTGAGCAGTCCGGACGCCTCCTCCGTGCGCGCAAGATGGAGGACGCCATCTTCGCCGGCTCTTCCAAGCGCCAGCGCGCAGATAAGGTGGAGGTCACTCTCACGCTGGACAACGCCGACGGCTGGCTGCCGCTAGACTTCAGCGAGGTGGCGCTCACGCGTCGCGGCCACCGTAACGGCGAGAGCGAGTACCGGATCAACCGCAAGCGGGTGCGCCTGCGGGACATCCACGAGCTGCTGGCCAAGGCTAGCGTGGCCCAGAGCTCATACGCCATCATCGGTCAGGGGCTGGTGGAGACTGTCCTTAACCTACGCCCCGATGAGCGGCGCCATCTCATTGAGGAGGCGGCGGACATCCAGCGCTACCGCCTGCGCATCGATGAGGCGCGGGCGAAGCTCGCCGCTACTCACGAGAACGTGGAGCGCATCAATCTTCTGGTCAAGGAGATCGCCCCTCGTCTGGGCCAGCTCGAGCGCCAGGCGAAGCGGGCCGCCGACTACGCCCGCATCTCCCGTGAGCTGTCGCAGGCTCTCCGCGCCCATTACGAGCACGGGTGGCATCAATCTCACGAGGCGCTGGCCGTCGCCCGCGCCGCTCATGACCAGGGGCAGGCGGAGTTCACTCAGGCCAAGGTTGTCATGGAAAGCTGCGAGCGGGAGCTGGCTGAGGTTAGCAAGGGTCTCGAGGACCGTCGCCGCGCCGCTGCCTCCTCCTCCGCCGACCGCCAGCGGCTGGTCGACCACATGCGCGAGCTGGAGCAGGGTCTGGCCGTGTCCACTCAGCGCCGCGCCATCCTGGAGCAGCGCCAGCAGGAGCTGCGCGACGAGTCCGCGGCTCTGGAGAAGGAGCGTGCCCAGGCCGACGAAGTTGTCTCCGGGCTGGACTCTCGTCGCGCTGAGCTGGAGGAGGCGCTGACCGCCGCCGGGGCTGATCTCGACCGCCGCCGAAACGAGCAGGCCGCCCTGGAGGAGGAGCTCGCCGGAGGCCAGGGACGCGTCGGCAACGAGGAGGCGACGGGCGAGCGGTTACGCGCCGCCGCCCGAGACATAGACGAGCGCCTGAAGCGTATGGCCCTTAGCCGGCGTGAGCTGGAGAAGGAGGTTGGTCGCCTGGACACCCGCCGCCGCTCCATCATCAGCCAGATGGCGGAGCTGGTGCGCATCCTGCGTGGCTTCCGCGCTGATGACGCCAAGCTGGCTGGCGATCTCGGCGGCGTGAGCGGGCGTCGCCGGCGGTTGGAGGCGGAGGTCGCCGAGATGCGCGACTCCCTGGCCAAGTTTGAGGCGAACCAGAACGCCCGCCGCGGCAAGATGGAGGCGTTGGAGGTGCGTCTTAACGTTCTCACCGAGGCCCAGCATCAGCTGCGATCCGCGCAAGAAGATGACCCGCCAGTCACAGTCGAGGGGGCGATGGCTGCCATCTATCAGGTCGTAGACGTGCCCCGCGGGCTGGAGAATGCTATTGAGGCCGCCCTCAGCGATATGGTGGAGGCGTTCGTCGTCCAGGGCCAGGCGGAGGCGCTCGACGCGGTCAAGCAGCTAGTCGCCCAGGACGCTGCTCGCACTACCGTCCTCCCCATCGATGCCGTGAAGCAGGTCTATCCGTTGAACCTAATGCGCGAGAAGGGGATCATCGGTGTGGCCGCCCAGCTCGTGCACTGCGAGCCTCCCTACCAGAAGCTCATCGATGGGCTGCTGGGCCGCACCATCGTCGTTCAGGATGTGGCGGTGGCCATCCGCATCGTCCGTCGCGGGCTGGGCACGGTTGTCACCCTGGACGGCACCGTCTTTCACCCCATCGGCGCCATCACCACCGGCTTTCCCCGCCTTACGCGCCCTTACATCCTCGGCCATGAGCGCGATCTGGAGTCGCTGCCCAAGGAGATCGAGCGTATTCGCCACTCCCTGGCCGCTACCGAGGACCAGGCTGACTCTCTCCGTGAGCGGCTGCGCGAGAGCGAGGCCGCCATGGCCGGGACCTCCGGCGAAGCCGAGGGTGGGCTCGCCCGCCGCGTGCGCGTCCAGGAGGCGATAGCCGACCGCCAGCGCACGCTGGCCCAGCACCGGGGCGAGCTGCGTGGGTTGATCGCCTCCCAAAACGGCCTGCGTGATCAGGGTGATGACGTTGAGCGCGAGGCGGAGCGGCTGGCCCAGGAGCGCGATCACTCTCTGGCCGAGGCGCAGGAGTTGGAGGAGTCCGCACGCTACCTGCGGAAGGCCAACACCATCGTCGAAGAGCGGCGCGCCCAGCTCCAGGGGGCCGTCGTGCAGGCGATGTCGCAGACGGCGTCGCTGGAGGGCCAGCTACAGTCGCTGGACGTGCAGCGGGAGAGCGGCAAGGCGGCGCTGGCGCGCCTGGACTCGCAGCTCTCTGCCAAGGCCGTGCAGCTCCGCGGTCTGGAGATGGAGCAGTCCACCCTGACCGCCAGCGCCCGCTCCGATGAGGGTGAGCTGGCCCAGGCGCAGGAGCAGCTCCAGCCTCTGGCTGAGACCGCGGCGCCTGACCAGGGGGAGACCGTCCAGCTTGAGCTGCGGGAGCGGGAGCTGCACCAACAGCTTCTGGAGGCACAGAGCCGCATGTTTCAGGCCGAACGGCGTGTCTTGGAGACGGAGGCGGAGGTCAGACGTTGGGAGACGGAGATCGCCACTCTTCGGCAGCGGATCGGGGAGGACGGCCTCAGCATCACCAGTGAGGGCGATATCCGGTCGCCGGAGATCGCTGTGCCGCGGGTGCCTCACTGGCTGGCGGCCGAGGGTCCAGACGAGGCCGGCGGCGGCATTCGCCCTGTCTCCGGCGGCGCCGACATCGACCCCGAGGCGCTGGGGCGCGACATCGAGCGGCTGCGTTCGCAGATGCGCCGGTTGGGCCCCGTGAACGTCGAGGCGACGGAGGACTACGCGGAGCTACGAGATAGGCATGACTTCCTGACTTCGCAGATGGAGGACCTGAGCGGCGCCGAGAAAGCGCTTCACCGCGCCATCGACGAGCTGCACGGTGTCATGCGCAAGCGGTTTCAGTCCACGTTTGAGACGGTGGCGGCCGGGTTCGAGGAGTACTTCCAGGCGTTCTTCGGCGGCGGCCACGCTCGTCTGACGTTGAGCGATCCGAAGGATGTACAGAACACGGGTGTGGAGATAGAGGCGCAGCCGCCGGGCAAGCGGCTACAGAACCTGGCGCAGCTCTCCGGCGGGGAGAAGGCGCTGACCGCGGTGGCGCTGCTGTTCGCGCTGCTGCAGGCGAACCCGTCGCCGTTCTGCGTGCTGGACGAGGTGGACGCGATGCTGGACGAGGCGAACGTGGGGCGGTTCGTGTCGGCGCTGCAGGAGCTGTCGAAGAAGACGCAGTTCATCGTGATCACGCACAACCGGGGGACGATAGAGGTGGCGGACAGCATCTACGGGGTGTCGATGGGGCCGGACGCGGCGTCGCGGGTGCTGTCGATGCGGCTGGCAGACGTCAAGAGCTAGCCCTTCCCCCGCTTGCCCCTCTCCTCCGCTCGTCCTATCATCGGATGCGATGGTGAGGTTCTTCCGTCGCAAGAAGGGGACCGAAGAGGCGCCCGAAGCTGACGCTCCGGAGGCTGTTGAGGCGCCCGCTGACGAAGAGGCGCCGAAGTCCGTCGAGCAGGCGGTGGAGCGGACGCGGCGGACGTGGTTCTCGCGCATCGGCGGGATGTTCCGTCGCGGCCTGGACGACGAGCTGTGGGCCGAGCTGGAGGAGATGCTCATCGCCGCCGACACGGGCGTGGAGACGACGGTCAAGCTGCTGGAGAACCTGAAGGAGCGGGTCAAAGAGGAGAGTATCCGCGAGCCGGAGCAGGCTCAGGAGGCGCTGAGAGAGGAGCTGCTGGCGATCCTGGATGTGGACTCGCGTCTAGGGAGGTTGTGGGGGCCGGCCTCCAGTGATCCTTCGGCTGAGCTCTCCGAGCGGGGCATCGGAGTCCGCAAAGCGGACAGGACAGGCCCTACGACAGGTCTAAGGATGGGTAGAGAGGCTCAGGATGGCTCTTCGACAGCGGAATTCCCGAAGCCCGCAGTCGTCCTGGTGGTGGGCGTGAACGGCACCGGCAAGACGACCAGCATCGGCAAGCTGGCCCACGCCTACCGGCGGGAGGGCCGGAAGGTGCTGCTGGCCGCTGCCGATACGTTCCGTGCGGCCGCGATCGACCAGCTCAAGCGGTGGGGTGAGCGGGCCGGGGTGGACGTGATCGCTCACAAGCAGGGCGGCGACCCCGCCGCTGTGGTGTTCGACTCCCTCTCGGCTGCCGAGAGCCGCGACGTCGACGTACTCATCATCGATACGGCCGGCCGGCTGCACACGAAAGTCAACCTGATGGAGGAGATGCGCAAGGTCAATCGCATCATCCAGCGCAAGGTGCCTGACGGCCCGCACGAGGTGCTGCTGGTGCTGGACGCGACCAGCGGGCAGAACGCGCTGCACCAGGCGAAGTACTTCACGGAGGCGCTGGGCGTGACGGGCATCCTCCTGGCCAAGCTGGACGGCACGGCCAAGGGCGGCGTCGTCTTCGCCATCTGTGACCAGCTGCGCATCCCCGTGCGCTTCGTCGGCACCGGCGAGAAGGCGGGCGACCTCGCCAATTTCGAGCCGAGGCAGTTCGTGGACGCGCTATTCGCTTAGGGCGGCGCCTCACTCCCCGAATAGCCACAGATCGCCTGAGGCTGCCTGCCGGCAGGCAGGGCGGACACGTGAGCACAGATGGACACAGATTAGGCTCCGCCCCGCTGTGAGTCTGTGTGCGCCATACGGTAGCTGCTGGGCGGGCAACCAGCCCTTCCCTGCTTTCGTTCTTACTGAATGAGATGCCGGTAACCAGCGCGAATGGGGTGCGATGAAGGAGGCGGTTGCGCCCCCTGCCGCCGCAGGCGGCCTGACGATTCGGGCCGACACCCTTCTCTGGCTGGGGCTCATCGCCGCGGCGGCCGCCTTGCGGCTCGCCCGGCTGGATGCGCTGCCTTTCACATTCGAGGAGTCCGCGCGCGCGCTCGACGCGCTGCGTGTCTCCCAGGACAGCGTGCCCGAAGGGTGGAACGGCGACCTGGCCGCCGTCGTCACCTCGTACCTGTTCCGCGCCTTCGAGGGGAGCGAGCTCGTCGCGCGGGTTGCGCCTGCCGTCGCGGGCTCCGTCATGGTGGCGGCCGTCTGGCTCGGCGGCCGTGGGCTGGGCCGGGTTGGCGCCCTGACGGCGGGGGCGCTGCTCGCCTTTTCGCCGCTGGCGCTGCTCCTTTCTCGCTCCGCCCTGCCCTTCAGTTTCGGCGGTCTGCTGGCCGTGGCGATGGCCGTCGCGTTGCTCTCCTACCTGAGGGAGCCGCGGGCTCACACGGCGTTCCTGTTCGCTGCCGCCTTCGGGCTCGCGCTCTCCGCCGACGCTGTGGCGACGACGGCGGCGATCGCGGCGGTGGCGTTCCTGTTGCTGGAGCCGATCGTCGCGAGAGGGGGCGCGGTGGCCCGGGCCTGGGGCGTGTTTCGGCGCAGCCCGTCCCACTGGCTGAGCGTGCTGCTGGTCCTGGCGGCCGCGGTGGAGCTGGGGGTCACCCACTTCGGCACCTTTCTCGACCTGTCGCAACCGGCAGGGCTCGCGTTATGGCGCGATATGTTCGCTCTCCCCCGCGACGGCCGCGAGCCGGAGTACCAGATGGCGCTCCTCCTGGCCTACGACTGGCCGATCCTGCTGGCCGGCGGTACGGGCGTCGTGGTCTTCGCCCAGCGGCTGGCGCGCCGTGGCGTTAGCGCCCTGACGTTGGCCCAGCGGTTTGTGCTGCTGTGGGTGGTGGTGGCGAGCGTCGTTGTAGCGCTGGTCAGCCAGCGAGAGGCGGGGCAGACGCTGATTCTCATCGTGCCGTTGGCGCTGCTGGGCGGCTTGCTAGCGGAGGAGCTCCTGCGGGCGCTGAACTGGGCCGCCTTGCGTCGCTGGTGGCCAGCTGTCGCCGGGGCGCTGGTGCTTCTGGCTTACGCCGCCCTCATCACCACCATCTGGGCGGAGAAGGGCGTCAGCGGGGCGGAGCGCTTTTCTCTGGTGCTAGCCCTAGGTGGGGCAATGACGGTGCTGGCCGGTTGCTACTCGATCCTGGGACGCGACGCCGCCGTGATCGGATTAGCGGTGGTGGCGGCTGTGGCGTTCGCCTTTCTCGCCCACACCGACCTCAGCCTCAGCCACGACGATGAGGCCGCCGAGTTCGCCGTTGACGTCCGCACCACGGAGCGGATCGAGCAGTTCCGTGAGGTCGTGGACCAGTTCGTGGCGAGCCGCACCGGGCCCGTTCTCATCGATCCCGCTCTGGCGGAGCCTCTCGCCTGGTATCTGCGTGATGTCACCGTTACCTTCGCCGAGCCCGAGGATGACGCCAGCGCGGTCGTCGTGCCGGCGGGGCGGAAGGTCGACGGCTTCACGACCGCGAGCGAGGTCTGGCGTCTGGGTGGGGGCTGGTACCCCACCGACCTGGACCCTCTTCCCCTCTGGCGCTGGTTGGTCTTCCGCGAGCCATACGGTAATCTGAATAGCATGCAGAAGGTGGAGGCGCAGATACTGGTGCCCACGCCGTGAGCGAGATCGCGGCGCCGCTGCCCGCGGAGCCCATCGAGCGGCGCGCTCTAAGCCTCGAGCTGCGCCTGAGCTGGGAGCTTGTCGCTTACGCCTCGTTCATCGTCGTGGGGGCGGGCATGCGATTCTGGGACCTGGGGTCGCGTGCGCTTCACCACGACGAGAGCCTGCACGGCTTCTACGCCTACGATATCTTCCTGGGCCGGGGCTACGAGCACAGCCCGCTTCTCCACGGGCCGTTCCAGTTCTTCGGGACGGCGCTGACGTTCTTCCTCAGCGGCGGCGCCAGCGACTACGCGGTGCGCATCATGCCGGCGCTGTTCGGCGTGGCGCTTATCGTTCTACCCTTCTTCTTCCGCGACCGGCTGGGCCGGGTGGGAGCGTTGCTCGCCTCGGGGCTTATCGCCCTCTCGCCCACACTGCTGTACTTCAGCCGCTTTGCCCGCAACGACATCTACGTGGCTGTGTTCACACTGGGCATCGTAGTCTGCCTCTGGCGCTACGTCGATGAGCGGAAGCCGTTGTTTCTGTATCTGGGCGCCGCCTTGCTGGGGCTGAGCTTCGCCACCAAGGAGAACACGTTCATCAACGTCGCCGTGCTGCTCGTCTTCCTCAACTTGTGGCTGGCTACCGACCTGGCCCGGCAGAGCAATCGCTGGCTGGGTCTGGGCCGGGTGTCGTCGTCGATGGCCTACCTGTTTCTGTACCTGCCCTGGGCATGGGCGATCACCGCTGTGTGGCCCATCATCGGAGGTTTCCGCCAGCGGCTGGGCCTGCGGGAACGTCACCCCGCCGCCGATTTCCTCATCGTCCTGGGCACGCTGTCCCTGCCTCAGTTCGCCGCAGGCATCCAGCTGCCACTGGAGTCGCTCGGCTACGAGCTCGACACGCTGGGCCGGGAGCAGACGGTAGGCATTCCTACGGTGCTGGCGCTGCTGGCCGCCACGGCCGTCGTCGGTCTGCGTTGGAACTGGCGCGTCTGGCTGCTGGCGGCCGCTGCCTTCTATATCCCTTACACCCTGCTGTACACTTCCTTCCTCACCAACACCGCTGGCTTCGGAAGCGGCATCTGGGAGTCGCTGGACTACTGGCTGGGCGAGCAGCAGCTGCCAGAGCCGCGGGGCAACCAGCCGGACTTCTACTACGTGATGCTTCTGCCGGCCTACGAGTTCCTGGCGCTCGCCTTCGCGGGACCGGCGCTGCTGTACTTCAGCCTGCGCGGCGGCCCCCGCTCCTGGCTCCTCACCGCGATCGCTACCCTCAGTCTGCTGGCGTTCTTCGGCGCCGACAGCTTCTCGGCGACGCTTGGCGATATCGCCGAGCCGCTCGCCCTTCCCGTGGCCGCTGTGGCCATCTACTTCGCGGTACGCGGCTCGCCGTTCGAGCGGTTTCTAGTGTTCTGGACCGCGGCGGCGATCGTGGGCTACTCCTGGGTGGGCGAGAAGATGCCATGGCTCAGCGTCCATACGACCTTGCCCGTGGTGATCCTGGCCGCCTACGCCCTGGGCAGGTTGTTCGAGGGGATGCCCAGTCCAGCCGGCCTTCTGCGCCACGCTCCCGCGCTACTGCCCTTCGTCGCCGGCGGCCTGGGCCTGGTGGCCGTGCTGTTCGCCGCCTTCGGGCCTCTAGGCGATAACGGCCTGCGCATCGTGCTGGTGGCGACGGCGCTGGCGTTACTGCTCGTGCTAGTGCCGCCGCTGGGGCGAAAGCGACTGGCGATCGTGATCGCCGCGACGGTGTTCGGTGGGCTGGCGCTGTTCAGCGTTCGTACCGCCGTCATCGCCTCCTTCGAGCACGGCGACGTGCCGCGTGAGATGCTGGTCTACACCCAGACCTCGCCTGAAGTGCCGGACGTGATGGAGCGCATCGAGGAGATCGCTCAGACCAGCGGCCGCGGTCTGGATCTTCCCGTAATAGTGGACAACACCTACACCTGGCCCTGGGCCTGGTACCTGCGCGACTACAGCATCACGTACGACAGCTTCGATGATGAGTTCGAGCCGCCGCCGGACGCCGTGTTGCTAATCGCCCGCGAGAATGAGAGCAAGCTGGCGCCGTTCCTGGATCTCTATCAGGAGCCGGTTCCATACCGTCTGCGCTGGTGGTTCCCTGAGATCGAGACCTACCGGGGCATCGGCCGCGATAACCTGTGGCTGGCGATGCGTGACTTCGGCAGCAGCCTGGCCCAAGGAAGCACCTGGGAGAACTGGTGGCGCTTCTTCCGCGACAGGGAGCTGCCGGCCGACCTGGGCTCCGTTGACTCCAGCGCCTACTTCCCGCTGATATACGACCCCTCGGCAGGCGCCGACATCGAAGGCCGGCTGATCATAGGCCGGAGCGGAGACGCGCCCGGTGCGCTGGCCAACCCTTCAGGCGTGGCGGTTGACTACGAGGGCAACCTCTACGTCCTTGATTCCGGCAACGCCCGTATCCAGAAGTTCGCCCCGGACGGCCGCCCGCTGAAGAGGACGGGCGACGCTGGCAGCGGCGACGGCCAGTTCAACCAGCCCGCCGACCTGGCCATCAATGCCGAGGGCGACGTATACGTCATCGACACCTGGAACCATCGCGTGCAGAAGTTCGACGCCGATCTCACCTTCATCACTGCCTGGGGCGGGCCGACGAAGGACCTGGTGAACCCGGGCGACTACGAGATGTGGGGCCCTCGCTCCATCGCCGTGGACGGCGAGGGCAACGTCTGGGTCGTCGACACGGGCACGCAGCGCGTGCGAAAGTTCTCGCCGGACGGCGAGCTGCTGGGCACCGTGGGCGAGCGCGGTCGCGGGCTGGGCCAGTTCCGCGAGCCGGTGGGAATCGCCTTCGACCCCGTTACGGGCGACTTCCTCGTGGCCGATGTCGGCAACGCGCGCATCCAGCGCTTCGATAGTGAGATGCAGGCTATCGCCGCCTATCCTATCGATGCGTGGAACGACCTGGACCCGCGCAACAAGCCGTACCTGGCCGCGCTCCCCGACGGGCGAATCCTGGCCAGCGATCCCGTCCACGGCCGCATCCTGTTGCTGGACCAGGCCGGTAGTGTAATCGCCTCTCTGAGCTCCGTTAGCGGGGAGGCGCTCGCCTTCCCGCGTGGGATCGCCTACGACGCCGACAGCGGGTTCGTGTTCACCTCCGAGGGCGCGGCCGACCGAGTGCGCCGGTTCCCCCTCAGCGACTTCGCTCTGCGCTAGCCGGCCTTGCCCGCGCTGTGGGCCCGTTGTATCATGTGTGAAGCCTGACACAAAGTCTGAGCAGCACTAGGCCGGAGCCTCTGGGAACCGCGGTCAGAATATGACCAAGATCACCGCCGGACCGTCGCACACTTCCCGCTACACCGCCCTTGACCCCGTTCCGGGGGACGTGGAGCTTCTAGCGAAGGTGCGCGAGCTTATCGACGACCTCTCGCCCGACAACGCCGAGCTGCTCACCGCCTTCCACCGCATCCAGCAGGCCTACGGCTACGTGCCCCGCGAGACGATTCCGGTCATCGCCACCAAGTTCCGCACCACGCCGGCGATGCTCTACGGCGCGCTCGACTTCTACTCCGAGATACGCACCGTGCCGCCCGCCGAGACGGTCGTCGAGTGGTGTAGCGGGCCCGCCTGCCTGCTCAAGGGCTCCATGAACATCCGTCGCGTCCTGGAATCAATTCTCGGCTGCGAGATGAGCCAGAACACCGATGATGGGGCGTTCGGCCTGCGACTCGTGCAGTGTGACGGCACCTGTCACCTGGCCCCGTTGGTGCGGCGCGAGGGCAGGTACATCGGCCCGTTGTCGGTCAGCGATACGATCAGGCTCGCACGCGAGCTCAAGGGCGAAGGCGAGCCTGAACCGGTCCCAGAGTCCGGCGGGTTGAAGGCCGGGGAGGGGCAGCCCGCCGTAGAATCGGCCGCTGAGCAGGAGGGCGGCGGGGCGTAGCCGGCCGATGCCAACATACGAGGAGCTGAGAGCGCAGGCCGAACAGGCCCGGCAGCCCACGCCGGGGCCGCAGCGTCCCCTGATCAAGGTTGGTGTCACCACCTGCTCACGGGCCGTCGGCGCCCAGGAGACGCTGGACGCCGTGCGCAAGGAGCTGGCGGACCGTGGCCTGGAGGCGGACGTGATGGTCACCGGTTGCTGGGGTCTGTGCTACGCGGAGCCTATCGTGGAGGTGGCACATCTCGGGCGGCCGGCCGTCCTCTACGGCAGACTCACCGCAGACAAGGTGCCTCAGCTCATCGAAGGGGCGGTGGCTACCGACCGGGTCGGGGTCGTGCCCGAGCTTGCGCTCGCGGTCCTTGCCGACGAGCCACTGGAGGGCGTGCCGCCGCTATCCGCCTCTGGCGGACTGGAGTTCTTCGCCGGCCAAGAGCGTCGTCTCATGGCGAACTGCGGCGTAACCGACCCTGATAGCATCGACCAATACATCTCCCGCGGCGGCTACGAGGGGCTGGCGAAGGCGCTGGGGATGACGGACGAGCAGGTGATCAACGAGGTGCTGGAGTCCGGTCTGTGGGGGCGCGGCGGCGCTGCCTTTTCCACCGGTCGCAAGTGGGAGTTCCTGCGGGGGGCGAACGTCACGCCCAAGTATATGATCTGCAACGCCGATGAGGGCGACCCCGGCTCGTTCGTGAACCGCAACCTGATGGAGAGCGACCCTCATCTCATCGTTGAGGGGATGGCGATCGGAGGCTACGCCACCGGCGCCTCCTACGGCTACATCTACATCCGCGACGAGTACCCGCTGCCGGTGGAGCGCATGGAGGCGGCGATCCGGCAGGCGCGCGAGCGGGGGTTGCTGGGCGGGGACGTCCTGGGCTCCGCCCAGACGGGCGCCCGTCCGGGCGGGTTCGCTTTCGACCTGGAGGTGGTGCGCGGCGCCGGCAGCTACGTCTGCGGCGAGGAGACAGGGCTCATCGCCTCCATCGAGGACGCGCGCGGCATGCCCAAGATCCGGCCGCCGTTCCCCGCCCAGGCGGGCGTGTTCGACATGCCGTCCAACGTCAACAACGTGGAGTCGTACGCCAACGTTCCCCTGATCCTGCGCGAGGGGGCCGCGTGGTACGCATCGGTCGGCTCCGAGAACCATAAGGGGACGAAGATGTTCTCGCTGTCCGGCCAGGTGCAGCGGGTGGGCATCCTGGAGGTGCCCCTGGGTACACCGATGAGCGACGTCGTGATGGGCGCCGGGGGAGGGCCACCGGAGGGGCGCGCCCTCAAGGCGGTGCAGCCGGGCGGGCCGCTGTCGGGCATCGTGCCCGCCAGCGACGTCGGCATCGCCCTGGAGCCGGAGCCGTTCAAGGAGCGGGGGATGTTCATGGGCTCCGGCGGGCTGGTGGTGCTGGACGACTCGAACTGCGTCGTGGACCTGGCGATCTACTTCGAGTGGTTCGCGGAGGACGAGTCCTGCGGCCGCTGCACGACGTGCTTCGCGGGGACGCGACGGCTGCTGGAGATACTGAAGCGGATCTCCTCGGGGCGCGGTCGCAGCTCCGACCCGGAGATCATGCGGCTGCTGGCGGACACGATGAGCTACGCGAACTGCGTCCACGGTCAGGCGGCGCCCACGGTGGTGATGACGATGTTCAGCTTCTTCGAGGAGGAGCTGAACGAGCACCTGTACAACAAGCGCTGTCCGGCTAAGGTGTGCCGGGGGATGGTGCGGTACGAGGTGGTGCACCACTCGGACAAGCTGCCGGCGGCGGAGGCGATCTGCCCCACGCAGGCGGTGGTGCGGGAGAACGGGAGCTACCGGATCGACCAGGGGAAGTGCATCAAGTGCGACGCCTGCCGGGAGCAGGCGCCCTACGCGATTGCGGTGGTGGACGAGTTCGGGCCGGGGTAGGGACTTCGCGAAGTCCGCCGGACCAACGGCTTGACATTTCCCGGCGGTTGACTATAATTCGGGGCGCAACGAGGGGGTGCGGCGCATTGGCAGGTGCTCGATCCCACCAGGCAGTAGGTAGCGCAGGGCCGGTTATCGTAACCGGAGATCCGGCGCTTTTGCTTTGTGGGGCCTGGAGACGTCCCCCTGAAGGAGGTGCAGCATGAGACGGAAGCTCCTGATTTTGGCGATGACTGCCCTGTTCGTCGGCCCAGCGATGTTAGGCGGGAACGGGGCGGCGGCCGACGCCGATCGTCTCGAGATCTCGACCCTGTCCAGC
>CAJXNA010000018.1 GCA_913056415.1 uncultured Chloroflexota bacterium
GGACGTTTCAGCAGGCTCTCCGAGCCCCGATTCATCGGGGGAGTCCGCAAAGGGGACAGGGCAGGCTCTCGACGCCGCCGCTCGCTGGGAGCAGCGCTTCTACGAACTGATGGCGCGGCTGGATTTCCTCCCCAACTCCCCCACCCTGATGAACGCCGGCCGCGACCTCCAGCAGCTCTCCGCCTGCTTCGTCCTGCCTGTGCCTGACAGCATCGAGGGGATATTCCAGGCGATCAAGGACACGGCCCGCATCCACCAGTCCGGCGGCGGCACCGGCTTCTCCTTCTCGAAGTTGCGGCCGGAGGGGGATCGCGTCCAGTCCACTATGGGCGTGGCCTCAGGCCCTGTCTCCTTCCTCAAGGTGTTCGACGCCGCCACAGAGGCGATCAAGCAGGGCGGCACCCGCCGCGGCGCCAACATGGGCATCCTCGCCGTCACCCACCCCGACATCGAGCAGTTCATCACCCTCAAGAGCGATATGCGCACCCTCACCAACTTCAACGTCTCCGTCGCTGTGACCGAGGAGTTTATGCGCGCTGTCGAGAAGGATGAGGAGTACGAGCTGATAAACCCCCGCAGCGACGAGGTCGTGGGCCGCCGCCGCGCCCGCCACATCTTCGACCTCCTGGTGGCCAACGCCTGGCGCAACGGCGACCCCGGCATCGTCTTCATCGATCGCATCAACCGCGACAGCCCCACGCCTAACCTGGGGGAGATCGAGGCCACCAACCCCTGCGGTGAGCAGCCCCTCCTCTCCTACGAGTCCTGTAACCTGGGCTCGCTCAACCTGGCGAAGTTCGTGAAGGGGAACGGCCGGCAGGGCTCCAAGCGCCGCCTTGACTGGCAGCGGCTGGCCCAGGTCATCCCTCAGTGCGTCCGCTTCCTGGACAACGTCATCGACATGAGCCGCTACCCCATCGAGGAGATCGACCACGCCACCAAGCTCACCCGCAAGATCGGCCTGGGCATCATGGGCTGGCACGATGCCCTCCTCCAGCTCCGCATCCCCTACGATTCCGAGGAGGCGCTCTCCCTGGGCGAGGAGATCATGCGCTTCATCCAGGAGAAGGCGAACGAGGCCTCGCTCGCCCTGAGCGAGGCGCGCGGCCCCTTCCCTGCCTTCAAGGGCTCCCGATACGACCCCGATTTCCCCTACCGTAACTCCACCCGTACCACGGTCGCCCCTACCGGCACCCTCTCCATCGTCGCCGACTGCTCGTCCGGCATCGAGCCCGTATTCTCGCTCGCGTTCACCCGCCAGCACTACCTGGACGCCAAGAACCCTGCCAAGCTGACCCGGCTCCTGGAGGCGAACAGCCACTTTGTCAAGGTCGCCAAGGCGGAGCGGTTCCACTCCGACGCGCTGATGGACTACCTGGCCACCGGCGGCAGCCTCCAGGCCCGCGAGGAGGTGCCGGAATGGGCCAGACGGCTGTTCGTCACCGCCCAGGAGATCACCCCGGAATGGCACGTTCGTATGCAGGCCGCATTCCAGCGCCACACCGATAACGCCGTCTCCAAGACGATCAACCTCCCCTTCTCCGCCAGCGAGGCCGATGTCGCCGACGCCTACTGGCTCGCCTACCGCGAGGGCTGCAAGGGAATCACCACCTACCGCGAGGGCTCCCGCGACTACTCCGTCCTATCACATGCCGCCGTCAACGTGAAGGGGCCGGAGCAGGAGACGCAGGAGGCGCTGCAGGAGATCGAAGGCAAGATCGCCTCCCTGGCCCAGACGAGCGCCCGCAGTGGCGAGCGGCCCCGGCCCTACCGCGAGCGCCTGCCCGACGAGCGCCGGTCCATCACCCACAAGTTCCGCGTGGGCGACCAGGAAGGCTACCTCACGGTGGGCCTGTACGACGACGGCCGCCCGGGCGAGATCTTCGTCAAGATCGCCAAAGAGGGCTCCACCGTCTCCGGCCTCATGGACACGATGGCGCTCCTCACCTCCGTCACCCTCCAGTACGGCGTCCCCATCGAGGACCTGGCGCGGAAGCTGAAGAACACCCGCTTCGAGCCCTACGGCCGCACCAACAACCCGCACATCCCCTGGGCGACCTCGATCGTGGACTACGTGTTCCGCTGGCTGGAGCTGAAGTTCGCGCCGGAAGCCGCCGCCGCCGACGCGTCGAGCCATGTGACGGAGGTGGGGGCGGTCCGCGAACCGCCCCTATCCGCGGAAGCGACGGGGCTCGGCTGTCCGGACTGCGGCGCGCTGCTGGCCTACCAGGAGGGCTGCCTGGTCTGCCGCTCCTGCGGCTACAACAAGTGCGGCTGACCATAATTTGAGTCCTTGACATCGCGGCATATATATGTCATGCTACCCAAGCCATGAAGAAGACCATGATCTATTTACCAAACAAACTCCACGAGGGGCTGCGCCAGCTCGCTTTCGAGCACCGCACCTCCATGGCGGAGCTCGTCCGCCGCGCCGTTCAGGCCGCCTACGGCGAGACGATAGATGACATCCGCGACATGGAGACCGAAATCGCAAGCTACGTGAAGGACCCGTCGTCTTCCATATCGCTGGAAGACTTCATAGCCGAGCAGAAGCTGCGTGTACCGGGTCGAGCTAAAGCCACGCGCTCGGCGAGGGTTTGACCGCCTTCCCGGGGCCGACAAGGGCCGCATACTTGCCGTCCTCGCTAGGCTAGCCGACCAACCACGACCGAGACAATCGGTCAAGCTCAGCGGCGCTACGTATCGCTTGAGGGTAGGGGCGTTTCGTATCATCTACGCCATCTTCGACCGCGATGACCTTGTGCTCGTCGGCAAGATCGCCCGCCGCGAGAAGGACACCTACGAACGCCTGGACGAGCTGTTCTAGCCTGCCCCCTGCTATACTCCCCCCAAACGCATCTCAACCAAGGAGGCCCCATGACAACCATCCTGGCGCAGTTCAAGATACAGCCCGGCAAGGAGGCCGAGGCGGAGAAGGCCCTCAGCGAGATGGCCGCCGCCGTCGAGGCGAACGAGCCCGGCGCGCTCCTCTACGTCTTCAACCGCTCGCAGAAAGAGCCCAGCGAGATCACCGTCTTCGAGGTCTACGCCGACGCCGAGGCGTTCAACGCCCATAGCCAGACCTCGCACATGGCGACGCTCCGGTCCGGCTTCGGGCCGCTGTTCGATCCGGCTTCGGTCAAGATCGTACGGCTGGAGCGGATCGCCGGCTTCGGGCGGCCGCCCGCCTAGACGTCCGCCCCCGTCACCTCCACCCCCAGCGAGCGCCCCATCTCGCGGGCGAACTCGCGCCACTCCTCGGGATCGGCCCAGCCCTCGTACCCCTGATAGGAGGCGATCGCCAGCCGCTCCTCCTCCAGCCCAACGAGCGCCCACAGGCTGAACGTCTCGGCCGGGCCTTTCACCTCGTACGTCAGCTCCAGCCGACGCACCTCCGCGAACGAGACGCTCCGCCGCGACTTGCCGAAGGGGAACCGACGCCGCGACTCCACGATCTCCCGCGTCGTCTCGTCCAGCGTCACCTCTACCTTGCCCAGGCGGGTCACCAGCCGCCCCATCTCATCGCGTGTGGGGAGATTCCCCGTTCGCCGGCCGCCCGGCGCCCCCTCCTCCACCACCGGCAGCCCGTACGCCTCCGCGATCGCGCCCGCCAGCTTCCCGGCGCACTCCCGGTCGGCCTCGTTGATCGTCATGTCGCCCCTTCCCTCGAAGGCGATCACCAGCCGCGAATGGCTGCTGGACACCATCTCGCCCGTGGCCGACTGCATCGGCGCCTGCGACCAGCGGAGCCAGGTGACGGAGCGAACGGGCTGCAGCCGCTCTACCTGCTCCGGCTCGTCCTTCCAGCCCTTGCGGGTGCGCGTGTGGAAGCGCAGCTCCCGCAATACGGAGTCCCATATCCAGCCGCCGCAGAGGAAGTCGCTGTCCTCAGGCATCTCGGCGCGCAGTATAGCATGGTGCGACAGGCCTGCCGCACGCCCAGCCCGAGATGCTCTAAACTAGACGTTGAGGCGCCATGTACGACGGAAACAAGCCCGCGCCCTGGTGGCAGGAAGCGTTCGTACTCTCGCGAGCGGTGTTCGGCATCCTGTTCTGGCCCTTAGCGGCGATCTTCGGGGCGCTAGTGGCCATCTCCGGCCTGTTCGTGGCGTTCAACGCGGGCCTGCTCTGGGGGCTGCTGGTGCTGGCCCTCATCGCCGCCGCCATCGCCGCCTTCGCCTGGTGGGACCTGCGACAGCCGCCGCGCGCCTAGCCCGCCTCCACAACCTCGAAAGTGCGGCGCACCCAGGCCCCGTCCGGGTAGGGTGCTGTTGGAACGGCGCGATCCTCCAGCATCGCCACCGTCGCCGCGCCGCCATCGCGGACGTAGCGAAGGCAGTGGTCCAGCGTCTCCCAGCGCGTGATCTGCCCCATCACACCGTCGTCCTCGGCCCCCCACAGGTACTGCACGCCGGCGAAGCCGGCCTCCGCCTTAAGGGCCTCCGTGATCTTGGGCAGCACGCCCTCCAGGCGCGACTGCCACTGCGCCCGCTCCGCAACGCTGGTCTTGCGTGTGACGATGGAGATTATCATGCCGAATCGGCGGTATTATACACCGAGCAAGCCATCTCCGGGGCCGCCGCGATCTCTGCCCAGGCAGCTATGTTTCGCCTACGCCTCGGTCTCGACCGGTACCAGCCGCCGCGGCTCTCCCTCGTAGCAGAGCATCACGCGGCCAGCCGGCGACGAATCGGACGTTCATTCTTCAGACACCTCCCCGAAGCCCAGTATACGATGAAGATCGAGGGCGTCCGGCCGAATCGCTCCAACTCGGGCCGCTGCGCTCTCGGTGATATAATGCGCCACAGTCTATGAGGATGGAGGTCCAGCATGCCAGACGTACTGTTCGAAAAGCGGCCCAACGGCGTTGCCCTGATCACGCTCAACCGTCCGGACAGCCTGAACGCCATGGGCGGGCAGCTGATGCCGCTTCTGGCGACGCACCTCGCGGACTGCGCGAGCGATGAGTCGGTGCGCTGCCTGGTGCTGACGGGAGCGGGGCGGGCGTTCTGCGCCGGAGGCGACGTAAAGGGGATGGCCGCCGGCCGCGACGTGCTGCCGGGGGCCGACGACGAGCGCTCGCCGGCGGCGGAGTTCGCGCGAGGTGTGAAGACGTTGCGCGATTCGCAGAGACGCACGAGCTACGTGCTGCACACGATGCCCAAGCCGACGATCGCGATGGTGAACGGGCACGCGGTGGGCGCCGGCCTCAGCCTGGCGCTGGCCTGCGACCTACGAGTCGCGTCTGACCAGGCGAAGCTCGGCACGGTCTTCCGGAACGTGGGCTTCAGCGGCGACTTCGGCGGGTCGTATTTCCTGCCCCGGCTCGTCGGTATGGAGAGGGCGCGCCAGCTGTACTTCACCGGCGAGATCCTCATCGCTGAAGATGCGCTCAAGATCGGCATGGTGAGCCGCGTCGTCCCCCACGACAAGCTCGAAGAGGAGACGATGGCGCTGGCAGCCCAGCTCGCCAGCGGGCCAACCCTCGCCTACGCCCGCATGAAGGAGAACCTCAACCGATCGGCCTCCTCCGACCTGCTGACGCTGCTTGACCAGGAGGCGTTGAACATGCGCCTCTCGGCGACGACGAGCGATCACCGTGAGGCGGCCAAGGCGTTCGTTGAGAAGCGATCGCCGACGTTCGCCGGCGAATGAAGCGTTCGCTCACGGAATGGAGGCTGACTTGTGGAAGCGGGTAACTTCCGTGGCTTTGAACTAACGCTGCACGACCCCGGCATCACCCTCATCACCTTCAATCAGCCGGAGCGGCTCAACGGGATGACCCAGGATATGAAACGCGACCTGGTGGAGACGTTGCTCCAGACCCAGATGGACGACGCGGTACGGGTGGTGATCTTCACCGGCTCCGGGCGAGCGTTCTCCGCCGGCGACGACGTAACGGGCCGCCCTGTGCCAAGCAAGGGAGCCACAGCGCTGGTGCCCAAGATCGGCGGCGGACACCGGACCCCAATCGGGACGTACGATGGGCTCCGCGCCCTGTCCCAGCCGCTCAACCTGGCAGTGCGCAATCTCGACAAGCTCACCATCGCCGCGATTAACGGCGTCGCTATCCAGACAGGCCTTTCCCTGGCGCTCGCCTGCGACTTTCGCATCGCATCCACTGAGGCGCGGCTGGGCAGCGGCACGCTGCGCTTCGGCCTGATGCCGGACGAAGGCGGCCAGTATCTGCTCGTCCAGCTCCTGGGTGTGGCGAAGACGATGGACTTCCTCATGCGCAACAGGATCGTCAGCGCCTCCGAGGCGCTGGAGTCCGGGCTTGTGCACGAAGTCGCGCCACCTGAGAAGCTCATGGACAGGACAATGAAGCTGGCGAGCGAGCTGGCGGACGGACCTCAGGTGGCGATGCGGCTGTTAAAGCGCTCCGTCTACAACGCGGCGGAGATGACGTTCGCTCACGCCCTGGACGAAATCGCCGCGAAGACCGCCATCTCCGACCACCATGCCGACGCCCGAGAGGGGTTGGCGGCATTCCGGGAAAAGCGCAGGCCCCGCTTCAACCAACCTCCAGACTGAAAGGACGCGACCCCCGCTAGCCCATCCCTGAGGTTTAGCCCTCGCCTGCGGAGCAGGATCGCAGGCTGAGCGCCACCCCGGCCGCTGCTATACTGAAGCCGGAATGCAGACGTCCGGACGCCTATCCACGATCGCCGAACGGGTGGAGGCGGTGCGCCTCCGGATAGCTGGCGCCTGCCGCCGCAGCGGCCGCTCCAGCGACGAGGTGACGCTGGTGGCGGTGACCAAGGGCTTTACGTCGGAGGCGGTGCGTGAGGGCGCAGCCGCCGGCCTGCGCCACTTCGGCGAGAACCGCGTCCAGGAGGCGCAGGCCAAGCTGCCGCAGCTGACGGACATATCGCCCCGGCTCACCTGGCATATGGTGGGCCACCTCCAGACCAACAAGGTCAAGACGGCGCTGGGCCTGTTTGATATAATCCATTCCGTGGATTCCCTCCACCTTGCCGAAGCGATCAGCAGACGGGCACCTCCATCAGTACGGGTGCCCGTCCTTCTTGAGGTCAACGTCGCCGGAGAGCCCGCCAAGTACGGCCTCGCACCCGAGGAGCTGCCCGCCCAGGCGGAGGCGATCCGCAGCCTGCCCGGCCTCGACGTCCGCGGCCTGATGACCGTCGCCCCCATGACCGGGGGCGACGAGGAGTTGCGGCCTGTATTCCGTAGCCTGCGACACCTCGCTGACTCGCTGAGGCTGCGAGAGCTGTCTATGGGCATGACAGACGACTTCGAGGTGGCGGTGGAGGAAGGGGCCACCATCGTGCGCGTCGGCCGCGCCATCTTCGGCGAGAGGAGCGAGCGATGAAACTCGCGTTCATCGGCGGCGGCGTCATGGGTGAGGCGATGATCAGCGGCGTGCTGAAGAACGGCCTCGCGAAGCCCCAGGACGTGGCCGTCTGCGACCTCCTCTCCCAGCGCCGCGACTATCTCACCTCAACATACGAGATCAAGGCGCTCGACAAGCCGGCCCCGGTCCTTGAGGGCGCCGACATCGCCGTCCTCGCAGTCAAGCCACAGGAGTTTCCGGGGGCGGCACGGGAGCTATCGATTAAATCCGGGCAGACCGTTATGTCAATAATGGCCGGCGTCACCATCGCTACCATCCACGACGCCCTCAAGCACGACGCCATCGTGCGGGCGATCCCCAACACGCCCGCCCAGATCGGCGAGGGGATGACCGTTTGGACCGCCACGGACGCCGTCCCCCAGGCCGCCCGCGAGGAGGTGCAGCGCGTCCTGGCCGTCCTGGGCCACGAGATCTACGTGGACGACGAGAAGTACGTGAACATGGCCACCGCCGTCAGCTCCAGCGGCCCCGCCTACATCTTCCTAGTCATGGAGGCGCTCATCGACGGCGCCGTCCACATCGGCGTCCGCCGCGACATGGCCCAGCGCATGATCATCCAGACCGTCCTGGGCTCGGCCAAATACGCCGAGGCGACCGGCAAGCACCTCGCTGACCTGCGCAACGAAGTCACTTCGCCCGCCGGCACCACCACTGAGGGCCTCCGGGCCCTGGAGAAAGCCGGCATGCGCCTGGCCTTCATCGAGGCGGTGCAGGCTGCTTATGAGAAAGCGAAGCGTCTGGGGGGATAAGCCGTCGAACCCTTAGGCCTTTTCATCCAGCTCCTGATCGGCGCCCTGCTGATCGCGATCTTCCTGCGGATCATCTTCTCCTGGATAGGCTTCGACCCCGACAACCCCATCTACGGCATCGTCCACGAAGTCACGGAACCGATCCTGGCCCCCATCCGCCGGTTCATGCCTCGCACCGGCATGATAGACCTCACCCCTATGGTGGCCGGCTTCCTCCTCTTCATCATCTTGCGGGCGGCTATGTCCATATTCTGATAGCGAGCCGCGAGTGTCATCCAGGCCTTGTTGGCCCCACCCACGCGTGCTATTATGCCGACGGCCCAGGCTGAGAGGAGAGGCACCGTGAGCAATTCCAGCGACGGTCAGAAGGGGCGCCAGCAGGCACTCGAGCTGGCCATCGGCCAGATCGAGAAGCGGTTCGGTCGCGGCTCTATCATGCGCCTGGGAGAGGCATCCGCGCGGATGAGCGTGGAGGCCATCCCAACCGGCTCTCTGTCCCTGGACATTGCCCTGGGCATAGGCGGCATACCGCGCGGCCGCGTCACGGAGATCTTCGGGCCGGAGATGGCCGGCAAGTCCACCCTGGCCCAGCACATAGTGGCCGAGGCCCAGCGCCTGGGCGGCCAGTCTGCAGTCGCCTACGTGGACGTGGAGCACGCCCTGGACCCCAGCTTCGCCTCAGCCCTCGGCGTCAACATCGAGGATATGCTGATCTCCCAGCCAGATACCGGCGAGCAGGCGCTGGAGATCTGCGAGGCGCTCATCCGCTCCAACGCCGTCGACGTCATAGTGGTCGATAGCGTCGCCGCCCTCGTCCCCCGCGCGGAGATCGAGGGTGATATGGGCGATTCCCTGCCCGGGCTGCAGGCGCGCCTCATGTCGCAGGCGCTGCGCAAGCTCACCGCCGCCGTGTCCCACTCCCGGACCGCCCTCATCTTCATCAACCAGCTGCGGGAGAAGATCGGCATCGTCTTCGGCAACCCGGAGGTGACCCCCGGCGGCCGCGCCCTCAAGTTCTACTGCTCCGTGCGCATAGACCTGCGCCGCGTAGAGACCCTGAAACACAACGGTACTGTCATCGGCAACCGTGTACGGGCCAAGGTCGTGAAGAACAAGCTGGCGCCCCCCTTCCGCACGGCGGAGTTCGATATCATATTCCACGGCCCCCAGATCGGAATAAGCCGTGAGGGAGACGTACTGGATCTGGCGGTGGACGCGGAGATCGTCAAGAAGCTGGGCTCCTTCTACTCGTTCGAAGAGCGGAAGTTGGGCCAGGGCCGGGAGCAGGCCAAGGCCTACCTGCGAGAGAACCCGCAGCTCGTCGAGGAGCTGCAGAACCTCGTTCGCGCCACCCATACGCCGCCAGAGCCGGCCGCCGCAGTGGCTGCGGACCAAGTACGCGCTGCCAAATAGTCCGCCCCTTCACCTAAACGCCACCGCCCGGCGGTTTCCTGCACCGTAGCGGCTTCGGTTACGAGGCCATGCGCAGGACCACTGAGCGCCGCTGGCGACAGCTCGCCGAGGAGCCGGACGCACCCGTCAGCGATTGACTTCGGCCGACGGTGCCGGGTCATTGCGGGCTGCCGGCAAAGGTGATCGATTCAAACGCTTTAACCGATTAACAGATTAGCCATTTCCTTGACACCCCAATCTGGCACACCGTATGATGAATCTAAGCGGCCAGATTGGCTGCTCCAGTTCAAAATCCGATGAACCATCTCCCAAAACCAAATAAGGAAGTGAGGTTACGATGCCGGAAGGCGCGGTTATCGCAATCGGCGTCGGCCTTCTCGGTGTCTTCTGGGGTGTACTCGGCGGTGCATTACTTCAACAACGAATCACACAGCGGCGTATCGCCGCTTCCGAGCGTAGCGCCGCCCATATCCTCAACGAGGCCGAGAGACGACAGAAGGACATTATCCTCGAAGCCAAGGAGGAGTCCCTCCGTTTTCGCCAGCAGACTGAGGCCGAGCTAAAAGAGCGGCGTAAAGATGTCCAGCGTCTTGAACGCCGCCTCATCCAGAAAGAAGAGAACCTAGACCGCAAGCTGGACTCCCTGGAGCAGCGCCAGCGCAACCTCCAGAACAAGGAAGGCCAGCTGGACAATGCTAAGGACGAGCTCCGGGAGCTCGAAGAGCAGCACAAGCAAGAGCTTGAGCGCATCTCCAGCCTGACCGCCGGCGAGGCCAAGGAGATCCTTCTCACCCAGGTGGAGCGCGAGATACGGGACGAATCCAACCGCCTCCTGCGCGAGATTGAGAAGGAGGTCAAGGAGGAGGCGGACCAGCGCGCCCGCAAGATCATAGCCACCACCATGCAGCGGCTCACTAGCGACGTGGTTTCGGAGACCACAACCTCGGTCGTGCCCCTGCCTTCGGAGGACATGAAGGGCCGCATCATCGGCCGCGAGGGTCGCAACATCCGCTCCCTGGAGCACGCCACCGGCGTGGACGTCATCATCGATGACACGCCTGACGCCGTTACCCTATCCGGCTTCGATCCTGTTCGGAGAGAGATCGCCCGCGTGGCCCTAACCAAGCTCCTCCACGACGGCCGGATACATCCGGCCCGCATCGAGGAGACGGTGGAGAAGGCCCGCAAGGAGGTAGACGTCTCCATCAAGGAGGCCGGCGAAGAGGCCGCTCTGGAGGCCAGCTGTCCCGGCCTCCATCCGGAGATTATCCGCACCTTGGGCCGTCTGAAATACCGCTACAGCTACGGCCAGAATCAGCTTAACCACGCCGTGGAGACGGCCAACCTGGCTGCCATGGTGGCCCACGAGTTGGGCGCCAACGTGGAGGTGGCCCGCCGCGGCGGCCTCCTACACGACCTTGGCAAAGCGATCGACCATGATGTCGAGGGCACTCACGCCATGATCGGCGCCGAGCTAGCCCGCCGCCACAACGTACACCCCGGCGTGATCCACTGCATCGAAGCGCACCACGAGGAGGTGGAGCCCTCATCAGCGGAGGCAACCATCACCATCGTTGCCGACGCTATCAGCGGCAGCCGGCCCGGCGCCCGCCGCGAGTCGATGGACCAGTACCTCAAGCGGCTCGAGGCGCTGGAGGAGGTCGCCAACGCCTTCCCAGGCGTCGACAAGTCCTTTGCCATCCAGGCCGGTCGCGAGATCCGTATCATCGTCAGGCCGGAAGAGATCGACGACCTCGGCGCCAACCGCATGGCCAAGGAGATCAGCAAGCGGATCGAGGAGACCCTCGATTACCCCGGCCAGATCAAGATCACCGTCATCCGCGAAAGGCGGTCGGTGGAGTACGCGAAGTAGCATCCCGGGGGAGACGTCGTCGGCCCGTGACGCCCCGCTCCCTAGCTAGAAGGTGTGCCCGGCAGTGAACATACTCCTAATCGGTGACGTTGTGGGTAAGGTGGGACGAAGGACCATCGCCTGCCTTCTCCCCGAGATCAGGCGCGACCACGATCTGGATATAGTCATCGCCAACGGCGAGAACGCGGCCGGCGGCAAAGGTCTCACGCCAAGTACCGCCGATGAGATGTTCGAGGCGGGGGTGGAGATCATCACCTCCGGCAACCACATCTGGCGCTACAACGAGATATACCCCTATCTGGACAGCGAAGCTCCCGTGCTGCGCCCCCTTAACTACCCCGAAGGCGCCCCCGGCCGCGGCTTCCTCTGCCACAACGGCGTCGCCGTGATCAACCTTATGGGCCGCACTTTCATGCCCGGTGCCCTGGACTGTCCCTTTCGTGGCGCCGATGATGCCCTGACGAACATCGGAGACTGCGACATCGTCATAGTGGACATGCACGCCGAGGCCACCAGCGAGAAGGCAGCCATGGCCTGGTATCTGGACGGCCGCGTCAGCGCCGTTATCGGCAGCCACACCCACATCCCTACCGCCGACGCGCGGGTACTGCCCAAGGGCACCGCGTTCGTGACGGATGTGGGAATGGTCGGCTCGCGCGACTCCATCCTGGGGGTGGAGAAGCAGCCCGTTATCGACGCCTTCCTCAACCAGCTCCCCACCCGCTTCACGACCGATGAGCACGGCCCCGTCGTGTTCAACTCGGTTCTCATCCAGGTCGACGAAGCGAGCGGCCGGGCGACCGGCATTCAGCGGATCGATCGCGAAGTCACCTGATGGGCAGCCGCGCCGACCTGCACACCCACAGCACCTTCTCCGACGGCGTACTAACGCCCACCGAGCTCATCGAGCTAGCCTATAACCACGGCGTCCGCGTGATGTCGCTCTCTGACCATGACACCACCGAGGGGCTGCCGGAGGCGTTCGCCGCCGCCGCCCGCCACCCGGACTTCATGCTCATTCCCGGCATCGAGATGAGCACCGACATCCCCGGCAACGAGGTCCACATCCTGGGCCACTTTATCGATTGGAAGGACGAGAGGTTCGAGCGGGAGCTGGTGAACCTGCGCAAGTCACGGCTGGGACGCGCGCGCCAGATGGTGGAGAGGCTGGCGGAGCTTGGCAAGCCGGTGGCCTGGGAGCGGGTGGAGAGTTTCGCCGGCGAAGGCTCCGTCGGCCGGCCGCACATCGCGCGCGCCCTCGTGGAGGCCGGACATGTCGCCACCGTAAGCGAAGCGTTTGACCTCTACCTTAGCCGAACCGGGCCCGCCTACGTAGAACGCGAGCGCCTCACCCCGAATGAGGTGGTCGAGATGCTGATCAGCGTCGAGGGCCTGCCCACCATAGCCCACCCGCGTGATCTGGATAACCTGGAAGAGCTCCTCACCAAGCTGAAAGCGGCCGGGCTCGTGGGCATGGAGGTCTACTATCAGGACTACACCCCGGATGAAGTGGAGCGCCTGCGCGCGCTGGCCGGTAAGATCGGGCTCATCCCCCTGGGAGGGAGCGACTACCATGGCTTCGGCGGCCACCACCAGAGGGAGCCCGGTGACATACCCCTGCCCGATGAGCCGGTGGAAAGGCTGCTAGCCATAGCGCGAGAGCGAGGAGCGCTGGAGAGGGTATAGCGCCCGCCCTATGCAGTGCGCCCGCCACCCTAAGGTTGAGACCGGACTCACCTGCGGGCGCTGCGAGACCCCTATCTGCCCCCGCTGCGCCGTTTTCACGGACGTGGGCGCCCGCTGCCCCACCTGCGCCCCCACCCGCAAGCTTCCCCAGTTTGAGATTGGGCCGGTCTACCTCATGCGCGCCACCGCGGCCGCCCTGGCCGCCGGCGTGGGGCTGGGCGCGGCCTGGGGAGCCCTCCTCCCCGGGCGCATAGGAATCTTCGGGCTCTTGGCGGCCGCCTTAATCGGATACCTTATCGCGGGGGCGGTCAGCGCGGCGACCAACCGTAAGTCCGGCACACCCCTGCAGGTGGTCGCCGCCGGCGGCGCCATCGCAGCCTACTTAGTGCGCAACCTTGTTATCGGGGACGACATACTGCCCAGCGGCGACCTGTTTGGATACATCGCCGTCATCGTCGCCGGCGCGGTGGCGATCAGCCGTCTGCGCTACTAGCGAAGGATAGCCGTGATCACCAGCCCTGCAACGATAAACGCCACTATGAGAGCGATGCGCCGCAGATCACTCACGACGTAGCTGTAGTCACGGCTGATGTGCCGGGGCTCAGGCGATCGTTCCCGGGCAAAGGCTGCAGGAGCCAGCGGAGGCGGAGGCGAAGAGACGGGGGCTACGGTGCCTTCATAGGAAGGAGCCTCTGGCTCCCCGGAAAGAGGTTGCCTCTTTATCTTGCGCCGCCTATTAGGCGGCCGGTAGCGTCTCGGCAAAGAGTACTCCCCGTCAGTATTCGTTCGAATCGCATTATACAGATAGATTGGGCCAAGGCCAACGGCGTAGCCGGAATCGCCTCCGTTGACACCCTTCGAGCGCTCCTAATAGAATAGAATCGCTCTCAGGAGGCGTACCGCCCTTGAGGGTGTTCGACGGGCGGCCCCGTGGTGTAGCGGTTAACATGCCAGCTTGTCAAGCTGGAGATCGTCGGTTCGAATCCGATCGGGGTCGCCACTTCAAACTCTAGCGTGACAGATCTGTTGGCACGGGGGCTGTACCCCGTGCCCTTTCTTCTTTCGCGGAACAGCAGGCACCGCATCCCGCCCAGTTTGTGGCCCGAGATTGCCCGGCGGAAACACCATGCCAGCCTTCGCCAGCTCGCGCGGGAATACGGCGTCTCATATGAGACCGTGAGAAGAACGCTTTCTCTTGCAGCAATTAGGCCACAATCTCGATATCATTGAGCCATGGCCCCGCAAGAGAGGGTCCGATGCGCAGAATGCCGCGATGGGTTCGTGTTCAGGGCCGGTGAATGCCCCACGTGTGGGAAAGGGCGGGGACACAGCCGGCCACAGCGGGATAAACGACATCTTGGCAGCGCGATGCCCTGGGTCGCGCGCCTCAGGGACAAACTCGCCACACCTGGCGTGCGAGAATTCGTGAGTTCCGTTCGCATCAGCGCCGGCTTGCCACGCACTGGCCTACCCCGAGATCCGTCTTTGGCTGACGAATACGAGATCGCCTGCTTGCGGATTTATTCAAATAGGGATGGCGTGGAGTGGTACAGGGGTGATAAGCCCTTCGATCCATCCGCGGTCCGAACCCGATTTACCGAGGCCCAAGTCAAAGGGGTAAGGGAAGGCGCCTTGAAGCTGGCTGGCTACCTGGGTGTGCCACTCATCGGGCCGGCCATCCTCGACCTAGAGCAGCTTATCCTGTTCGACACACTACGGGAACATTTCGCTGAGCGCTACGCCGTACCTAGTACCATGGGAGAGCACGAGCTAGCGCTAAGGCTGGCACTGAACCAACTGAAGGGACATCCCCCTCAAGGCCGGAGCGTCGCAGAGATCCGCCAGCGCGAGATGGCCCGACTCCCA
>CAJXNA010000019.1 GCA_913056415.1 uncultured Chloroflexota bacterium
AGCGCCCCGCCGACGATGTGCACGTCCTGGCCCACCTCCAGGAAGATGACGGTGGTGCCCGTGTCCTGGCAGAGCGGCAGCCGCTCCTTGCCTGCCAGCTCCGCGTTCTCCAGGATCTGGTCCAGCACTATCACCCCCAGCGGCGACTCCTCCGACTCCCGCGCCTGCTTCAGGGAGTCGAGGACGTCCTCCGGGAGCTGGGTAGCGGCGTCCTGGCAGAGCTGGCTGACGCTATCGCGTATCTGGTCGACGTGCACCTCGCGCATGGCAATTAAATGATAGCATCTCCCGTTCACCCTGAGCTTGTCGAAGGGCAAACTAATCGTGACGGTCATGCTGAGTCTGTCGAACCGCGACCGGAGTAGACTGTATAATTGTTGACCTGCAGCCTATGTCTGAGCCGAAGCGCCCCACGCCCGAGCCGAGCCGCCCGCACATGCCCGGGTACGATATTCTGGATGCCGACAGCGGCAGGGGGCTGCTCCCCTGGAGCTGGGCGACGGAGCGCATGTCGAACGCGCGAAACTACTGGATATCCACGACGCGTCCGAACGGACAGCCGCACGTCATGGCGGTGTGGGGCATCTGGCTGGACGAGGCGTTCTACTTCAGCACGGGCAGGGATTCGCGGAAGGCGCGCAACCTGGCGACAAATCCACGATGCGTGGTGTGTCCCGAACGCGCTGACGAAGCGGTCATCCTGGAGGGCGTCGCTGAGGAGGTTACCGATCCCACACTGCTCGGGCGATTCAAAGACGTCTACTACACGAAATACCAGTGGGACATAGACACGAGCCAGGGCGGGATCTACGCCGTTCGCCCCAGCGTCGCATTCGGGTTCATAGAGAACTCCGATGACTTTCCTGGCAGCGCCACCCGCTGGCGCTTCCGCGATGACTGAGCCGCTCTACGCCTTCGCCTCGATGAGCCCCACCAGCTCCTTGACGGCGGCCGCCGCCTTGCGCAGCCCCTCCACCTCGTCGTCCGCCAGCGGTGGCTCCAGCACCTGCTCGATGCCGTCGGCGCCCAGCTTCACCGGCACCCCCACGAACGCGTCCTGGATGCCGTATTCGCCCTGGAGGTAGGCGCAGCAGGGGAGGATGCGCTTCTTGTTCAGCAGGATGGACTCCACCATCTCCACCGTCGCGGCCGCCGGCGCGTAGAAGGCGGACCCGGTCTTGAGCAGGGACACTATCTCGGCGCCGCCGTTGCGGGCACGCTGCACCACCGCCTCGATGCGCTCCTTCGGCAGGAGCGAGGTCAGCGGCATGCCGCCCACCATCGCGTTGCTCACGATCGGCACCATCGTCGCCTCCGTGTGGCCGCCGTATACGAAGGCATGCACGTCCTGCACGGAGGCGCCCGTCTCCCAGGCGATGAACGTCCGGTAGCGGGAAGAGTCCAGCATACCGCCCTGGCCGATGACGCGGTTCCTGGGCAGCTTGGTGGTCTCCAGCGTGACGTGACACATCGCGTCCATCGGGTTGGCGAAGATGACGAGCACGGCGTCCGGGGAGTGCTTGACGGCGGCGGAAGCGACATCGCGGACGATGCTGGCGTTAATGTTCAGCAGCTCCTCGCGCGTCATCCCCGGCTTGCGGGGCACGCCGGAGGTGATGACGACGACATCGGAGCCGGCGGTGTTCTTCCAGTCGTTGCTGCCGGTGACGCTGCCGTTGAAGCCGGCCACGGCCGCCGACTGCGAAAGGTCGAGCGCCTTACCCTGTGGCAGGCCCTCGATGATGTCCTGCAGGACAACATCGATGTAGCCGGTCTCGGCTAGACGCTGGGCCATGGTGCCGCCGGTCATGCCGGCGCCGACGACGGTGACTTTGCGGCGCATGGGACACCTCCTTGTTCGCTCCCCCGCAGACTGAAGTCCGCGGCTCCCCGCCCGAAGGCAAGCCGCGCACTTCAGTGCGCGGTGGGGTTCCTCAGTCCATGTGGTGCAGCTTCTCGATTACCGCATCAGCGACCTGTGACGTGCCGACGGCGCTGGGGTCGTCCGGTGTGGGCTTCATGTCGTAGGTCACGCTCTTCCCCTCGACGATGACGTCCGCCAGGGCGGACTCCAGGCGGTCCCCGGCCGATTGTTCGCCGATGTGGCGCAGCATCATCATGCCGGAGAACATCATCGCCATCGGGTTCACCTTGTTCATGCCGGTGTACTTGGGGGCGCTGCCGTGCACCGGCTCGAACACTGCCAGCTCATCGCCGAGGTTGGCGCCGGGGGCGATGCCCAGGCCGCCGACGAGCCCGGCGCAGAGGTCGGACAGTATGTCGCCGTAGAGGTTGGGCAGGACCAGGATGTCGTACAGCTCCGGCTTCTGGACAAGCTGCATCGTCATGTTGTCCACCAGCACCTCCTGGTAGGGGATCTCCGGATACTCTTCCGCCACCCTGCGGGCCACGGCGAAGAAGAGGCCGTCCGTGAACTTCATGATGTTGTCCTTGGCCACGGCGGTCACCTTCTCGCGCCCGAACTGGCGGGCGTACTCGAAGGCGAAGCGGACGATGCGCTCGCTGCCGTACTCGGAGATGACCTTGAGGGAGAGGCCGGCGTCATCACGGATCGGGCCCAGGTCGGCGGCGTCCGTGATCTCCGATATCTTGGCGATTGCCGGATCGCCTCGCTCGAACTCCACCCCCGCGTACAGGTCCTCGTGATTCTCGCGTACGATCACCAGGTCAACGTTGTCGTAGCGGGTACGGACGCCAGGGTAGTACTTGGCCGGGCGCACGCAGGCGTAGAGGTCCAGCATCTTGCGCAGCGCCACGTTGACGGAGCGAAAGCCGCCGCCGCGAGGCGTGGTTATGGGCCCCTTGATCGCGACCTTGTTGTTGCGGATGGAGTCCAGAACGTCGTCTGGGAGTACTGATCCGTACTGCTCCGCGGCGCCGATGCCGGCCTCCTGGACGTCCCAGTCGAACTGGACGCCGGTGGCCTCTAGGACGCGGACGGTGGCTTCGCTGATCTCGGGGCCGATGCCGTCGCCCGGTATAAGCGTGATCCCATGGGGCATGCGGTATTCTTTCGCTAGCCGGGGTGGCCGCGCCTATGATAGCAAACGGGCGGCGCTATACGATAGCTAGTGGTGCGCCGGGCTTCTCTTAGCCCCCAGGCGACCGTTCCCCTAGCCGGTTAATTCGGCTAGCAGGTCGGGTAGTCCCTCCAGCGATGATATGCGCCAGGCCCCTTCTGGCAGGGCGTAGTCATCTCCGTAGCGGTCTACCCAGACTGGGATGAGCCCTGCGCCCAGCGCACCCTCCACGTCGTTGGCTAGGCTATCCCCAACGTAGACCGCCTCGGAGGCTGCTATGCCTAGCGCCCGGCAGGCACGGCGAAAGGCTTCCGGATGCGGCTTTCTCCAGGGCTCCGAAGCGGCCACTACTGCATCGAAGTAGTGGCGGAATTTCAGGCGTGTCAGCGTCTCCTCTGACCGGGGGCTGTTACTTAGGACACCCAAGGTGTACTCTGCCCGTAGCGCCTCCAGGGCCGGCGGCACGTCCGCGAAGGGGACGGCGTCCAGCAGCGACTGGAACCGCTGCGCCACCCTCTGTGCCAATTCGGAATCGGCGTCGGGCAGAGCGGCCCGCCAGGGTGGAACGGGGTCGACCATGAGTAGCCAGTACTTGCGGTCCACGACCAGCCCGTCGCGCACGACGAGGGCGTAATCGGCGAGAGCCTGCCGCATGCGGTTGGTCAGCCCGTTGCGATAGGCTGTTGGCACCTCCGGCAGCACGTCGCGTAGCGCGCGGTCTATAGACGACTCCCAGTCGTACAGCGTGCCATCGATATCGAAGATGACGGCTCTTATCATCGCGCCACCAATTCGATCATCCCTGCTGTCAGGGGGGGTGGAGAGTCTAGCCCGCGTGGGCTTTGATGTGGTTCAGCAAGCCGCCCTCCCGGAGCACCTCCACCTGGCGCTCGCTCAGGTTGTGGCGGGCGCTGAACTCGTAGCCCTGAGTGGTGTTGCGGACGGTCACCTCGCCGCTGCCCACGGCATCGCGTACGTCCGGGATCTCCAGCACATCGTCCACGTTGATGCGGTCGTAGTCACCCTCCTCGACGAAGACGAGCGGCAGTATGCCGAAGTTCACCAGATTGGTCTGGTGCACGAGGGCATAGGTCTTGGCTAGCACAGCCTTCACCCCCAGGTACATCGGGGCTAACGCCGCGTGCTCGCGGCTGGAGCCCTGCCCGTAGTTGGAGCCGCCGACGATGATGCCGGCGCCGGCCGCCTTCGCCTTGGCCGGGAACTCCGGATCGACGTAGTGGAAGACGTACTCGGAGATGGCGGGGATGTTGGAGCGCAGGGGGAGGATCTTGGAGCCCGCGGGCAGGATATGGTCCGTGCTAACGTTGTCCTCCAGCTTGATGAGGACTGTCGCCTTGATCGTCTGCGCCAGCGGCTCCGCCAGGGGTAGCGGCTTGATGTTGGGGCCGTGCGCCACCTCCACGCCTCCGTCCTTTGGCGGCGGTATGATCAGATCATCGTCGATGATGAACTCACCCGGCGCCTCGGTCGGCGGCGGCTCTCCGAACTTACGGGGGTCGGTGATCTTGCCGGTCAGGGCGGAGACTGCGGCCACCTCCGGGCTCGCCAGGTACACCTTATCGTTAGCGGTGCCGGAGCGGCCGGGGAAGTTACGGTTGAAGGTGCGCAGGGAGGCCGCGTCCGAAGGCGGCGCCTGGCCCATGCCGATGCAGGGGCCGCAGGCGGACTCCAGGATGCGGGCGCCGGACTCGATGAGGTCGGCCAGGGCGCCGGTGCGGGCGATCATCGTGAACACCTGCCGCGAGCCGGGGGTGACGGTCATGCTGATGTCGGGGTTTACCTTTCGCCCCTTGAGCACGGCCGCGCTCACCGCCAGGTCGTGGTAGGAGGAGTTGGTGCAGGAGCCGATGCAGACCTGGGCCAGCTTCGTTCCCTCGACCTCCTCGATCGGCACGACGTTGTCCGGGCTCTGCGGTCGCGCTACCATCGGCCCCAGCTTGTTCAGATCAATCTCGACAGCCTCGTCGTATTCGGGGTCTGGGTCGGCGCTTGTCGGTCGCCACATCTCCTCCCGCTTCTGGGCGCGGAAGTACTCGCGGGTGCGCTCGTCGGAGGGGAAGATGGAGGTGGTGGCCCCCAGTTCGGCGCCCATGTTGGTGATGGTGCTGCGCTCGGGAACGCTGAGCGAGGCCACGCCCTCGCCATAGTACTCGAATATCTTGCCCACGCCGCCCTTTACGGTGAGACGGCGCAGCAGCTCGAAGATGATGTCCTTGGCGGCCACCCAGGGCTGCAGCCGTCCCTTCAGGTGCACGCCCACGATCTTAGGCATCTTCAGATAGTAGGGTCCGCCGCCCATGGCGACCGCCACGTCCAGGCCGCCGGCGCCGATCGCCAGCATGCCGGCGCCGCCGGACGTCGGCGTGTGGCTGTCCGAGCCAAGGAGCAGGTCACCCGGGGAGCTGAAGCGCTCCAGGTGTACCTGGTGGCAGATGCCGTTGCCCGGCCGCGAGAAGTAGATGCCGTACTTGGCGGCTACGGTCTGGAGGAAGCGGTGGTCATCGGCGTTCTCGAAGCCGGTTTGGAGCATGTTGTGGTCGATGTAGGATACGGAGAGCTTGGTACGCACCCTGGGTATCTCCATCGCCTCGAACTGGAGGTAGGCCATCGTTCCCGTGGCGTCCTGGGTTAGCGTTTGGTCCACCCGTACGGCGATCTCGGCGCCGGGCTCCATCTCGCCGGAGACGAGGTGGTCGGCAAGGATCTTCCGGGTCAGGTTCTGGCCCAACTTTTCTCCTTTTAGGGGCTATGAACTGGCGCTAGCTGAAGCGCTGGAGGTACTCCGCCAGGTCAAACTGCTTGCCCTCAGGCTCAAACTGACGGACCGCCGCGCCGAAGCTCTGGCGCTCTTCTTGATAGAAGACGCCCAGGTGTACCTTCTCCTCAGTGAGCGCCAGGTTGATGGCGGCCTTCAGGTCTTGCTGATCCCAGTCAGACGGCAACTCCTCGATGTGCTCGTCATAGAAGTCGTACGTGTTGAAGAACTCGGCGCAGGGGCTTTGGACGTGAACGAAGGAGAACCCTGGATGCTTGATCCCCTGTACGATGAGGTCGGTCAGGTCATTCGGCTTGGCCGAGTAGCCGCGGGCGACGAAAGTGGCGCCGTTGGCGAGGGCGAACAGTACGGGGGCCATCGGCTTGGCGATGACGCCGTAAGGAGTGGACTTGGTCTTGTGACCCATGCTAGATGTTGGCGACGCCTGGGCCTTGGTGAGGCCGTAGGTCTGGTTATCCATCATGATGCAGGTGATGTCCACGTTGCGTGCGGCGGCGTGCGGGAAGTGGCCGGCGCCGATCGACATCAGGTCGCCGTCGCCGCCCATCACCAGGATGGTAAGGTCAGGGTTGGCGAGCTTCATACCGGTAGCGATTGGCAGGCTGCGGCCGTGAACCCCATGAAAGCCGAAAGTGCTCATGAAGTACGGCGTCCGGCTGGAACAGCCGATGCCGGCCGCGACCACGACGTCCTTCGGCTGAAGCTGAAGGGCGGCCAGCGCCTTGTAAGTCGCGCTCAATACACCGAAGTCACCGCAGCCGGGGCACCAGATGGGCTTGTCGCCGCTCTTGTAGTCCTTAACGGTAAGGACGTCTGCCTCGGTTGCTTGTGCAACTTTGGTGGCATCAGGCATGAACTAGAACCTCCTGGATCTTCTTGTAAATCTCGCCCGGCGTGAACGGCAGGCCGCCGATCTTGTTGAAGCGTATCGGCTTCACCCCCAGGGTCGCGGTCAGGTGATGGGCGAACTGCCCCTGATAGTTGATCTCCGGTACCAGCACGCGGTCTACCGAGGCGATGAACTCCTTGAGCCTCTCCTCCGGCAACGGGTTGAGCACCCGCGGGTGCATCGCCGCTACCTTGAGGCCGTCAGCGAGGGCACGGTCCACGGCCTCGCGGATGGAGCCCTGGGTGGCTCCCCAGCCGATGATGCCGATATCGGCGTGCTCCGCGCCATAGCGGGGACACAGCTCCGCATTGTCGGTCTCCAGCCGTGCGGCCTCTAGCTTGCGAAACCGCTTTGCGGTCATCTTTTCGTGGGTATCAGGCGTTAGGCGCGGGTGGCCTCGCTCATCGTGCTCCAGGCCCGGGGCGACGTAGGTGTGAGGATCCAGGCCGGGCACAGCCATCGGGGAGACGCCGTTATCGGTGATCTGGTAGCGAAGATAGTCCTCTGGGTTCGTTCCGTTAGGCCGGATGCGGTCCACTACGGGGAAGACGTCCGTATCGACTTCCCGGATGGTCTCGGTGCGGTGGGAGAGAGACTGGTCGGAGAGAAGTATGACGGGACACTGGTACTTCTCGGCCAGGCCGAACGCCAGCACCGAAATCCGGAAGCAGTTCTGTACCGAGGCGGGAGCCAGCACTATGCGGGGAAAGTCGCCATGGCCGCCGTACAGCGCCTGGAAGAGGTCACTCTGCTCCAGCTTGGTGGGCATGCCCGTGCTGGGGCCGGAGCGCTGCGCATTCACGATGACGATCGGTATCTCAGCCATGGAGGCCAGCCCCATCAGCTCCGTCATCAGGGAGAAGCCCGGCCCGGAGGTCGCGGTCATCGCCTTAGTGCCGGCGTAGGAGGCGCCGATAACGGAGCCTATTGACGCCATCTCGTCCTCGGCCTGAAGACACACGCCCCCAAAGCGCGGTAGCTGGCTGGCCATCGTCTCCAGGATATCGGTAGCCGGTGTGATCGGGTAGCCGGCGAAGTAGCGGCAGCCGGCGTGAAGGGCGCCGGCGGTGATGGCATCGTTGCCGGTCATTACCAGCCGTGCCACGTGGTCGGCGGTGCCCAGCCAGAACTTGTCTTCTTTCTGTATCTTCTTGGTGTACTCGTACCCGTGGTATAGCGCCTGGATGTTCTTCTCCATGAGCTCGGCACGGCGCTTGTAGCGGCTCTTGACCATCTCCTCCAGCGATGCCGGCGGAAGCCCGAACAGCCCCGCCATCACCCCCAGGATGAGCACGTTGGTGCCGCGTACAAACTCCAGCTCCTCACGCGCGATCTTCTGGAAGGGGACGCCGTAGCAGATGATGTCGCTATCCGTGTCCGGCTGCACCAGGCCCGAGTCGTAAATGAGGACACCGCCCTCGTTCAGGTTTGGACGGTGCAGCTCGTACGCCTCCTGATCGAAGGCGATCAGGATGTCGCAGCCGTCGCCGATGGAGTAGATCGGCTTGTTGGAGATACGAACCTGAAACCAGGCGTGTCCGCCCTTGATCTCGGCTGGATAGGTGCGGAAGGTGAAGGTCTGAAAGCCTATGCGGGCGGCGGCTGTCGTGAAGTTCTCGCCAGTACTGATAACACCGCCTATCGCGGTATCTCCGCCTATTCGGATGATAAAATCATCCCTGGCCAAGCCACGTTCCCCCTCTCAATACTCTGCTCCCTGCGACGGGGGGAGCCAGGCCACGCTCCGTTGCAGCACAGATAGCTTTCATCGGGGAAACGTCCTGAGCGCTGCCCTTTTGTCGGTCACAAAAGTCGATCAATTTGGAAAGCTCACACTTAGTTTAACACTCTAGATTGGCTGTGTCTTCCGCGCCCCCGCTCTTCATATACGACGTGTTGTATAATTTTGGCGTTCCTACCCCGCGTTAGCAATTAGGGAGCGTCCAATGCCAGTGAAAGCCTACGTCCTGGTGGTCACCGATCCCGGTAAGACGAGACGCGTCAAGCAGGCGATGCGTGACATCCCCAACATCGTGGAGATGCACGAAGTGATGGGCCCTTACGACATCGTGGTGGAGATCGAGGTGGCGAACCTCCAGGAGATCCCGCCGATCCTGGGCGAGAAGATACGCAACATCGAAGGGATTGAGAGCACGACCTCTCTGGTCACGTTGCCTGACTAGGCGGCCCTAGTCCAGGTCCAGGATAATCAGCAGGTCGCCCTCGCTCACGCGGGCGCCGGCGGCCACCGCTACCTCCTTGACGGTGCCGTTTGCCGGGGCCAGCACCTCGTTCTCCATCTTCATCGCCTCAATGATGAGGAGGACGTCGCCCTCCTTCACCTGCTTGCCCGGCTCCACGTCTACTCGCATGATGCGGCCGGTCATACGAGAAGTGATGGCCCCGGCGCCACCCGGAGGCGTGGGGCGCTTGGGAGCGCCGCCTGCTGGACGGCGGGCTGCTGCTGCTCCCTTCAGCTCTACCTCATACTCCTTGGCATCCACCAGCACCTTTATCGGGCCCTCTGCCGCGGCGTCAGGCGGCAGATGCACCTGATAGGGGCGCTCGTTGACGTAGACCGTGACGATGTCACCCTGGCGCACTATCCGCACCGGGTAGTCGACGCCCCCCACGCTCACGCTGTCCTCCCCCGGCTGGACTTCGAACTCTTGCCCCTGAACGACTATCTTCACTAGCGCCCTCTGAGCAGACGCTGACGCCCTGCCTGCTTCCAGGGCGAGCGTGTGCTGTCCGTCCCAGTGGGGGCTGGCTCAGCGGCGTTGCGCCCGTGGCTGAGCGCTGCGGCGAGAGCGGCGACGATCTCGTTCTCGAGGCCGGCGCCCCCGGCCCGCCACTCCAGGAAATCGCGGACCACCTGGGGGAACAGGACCGAGGAGACAATGTCCTCCTCGCTCGTGGCGAGCTTGCCGATCTCCTTCTTCGCGTTGGCCATCTCCGGTTTGATGTGGTCGGCGGGGCGGTCCGTGATCGGCTTGGCGTCCGCGGCGATGGCTCGCTGCGCTTCCTTGTTGACCGGGGCGGGCGAGGCGCCGTACTGACCTAGAACGTAGGCGCGGCTCTCCTTGGTGACCTGCTTGTAGCGCTGGCCGAACAGCGCGTTCAGGACGGCCTGCGTACCTACGATCTGGCTGGTAGGCGTCACCAGGGGCGGGTAGCCGAAATCCGCACGCACGCGGGGAATCTCCCCCAGGACGTCCTTCAGCTTGTCCAGGGCGCCCTGGTCGCGGAGCTGGGAGACGAGGTTGGAGATCATGCCGCCGGGCACCTGGTGCAGGAGCACCCCTGCATCCACTCGCACGTTGCCTTCGAAGGCGGCGTACTTCTTGCGTACCTCCGCGAAGTAGTCGGAGATGTGGGTGAGCTGCTCCAGGTCCAGCTTCGCATCGTGCTCCGTGCCCTCAAACGTGGCGACGGTGGACTCGCAGGAAGGCTGTGACGTGCCCTGGGAGAGGCTGGAGATCGCGCAGTCGATGACGTCCATGCCGGCCTCGATTGCCTTGACATAAGACATCTCGGCCATGCCGCTGGTACAGTGACAGTGAAGCTGGAGGGGAACGTTCACCGCCTCCTTGATGCGCTTCGTGATCTCGTATGCGTCGTACGGGTGCAGCAGGCCTGCCATGTCTTTGAGGCAGATGGAGTCGGAGCCCATCTGCACCAGCTCCTTCGCCATCTTGACGTACGTATCGATGGTGTGCACAGGGCTGATCGTGTAGCAGATGGTGCCCTGAACGTGGCCGCCGGCGCGCTTAACGGCGCGGATGGCGGTCTCCAGGTTGCGCAGGTCGTTCACCGCATCGAAGATGCGGAAGATGTCCATGCCGTTCTTCACGGCCAGCTCGATGAACTTCTCCACAACATCGTCCGCGTAGTGGCGGTAGCCGACGACGTTCTGGCCCCGGAGCAGCATCTGCGTGGGCGTCTTCTTGAACCGCTTCTTGAGCTCGCGCAGCCGCTCCCAGGGATCGTCGTGCAGGAAGCGGAGCGCGGTGTCGAAAGTGGCGCCGCCCCATATCTCCACCGAGTGATAGCCGACCGAGTCGATCTCCTCAGCGATGGGCAGCATGTCCTCCGTGCGCATACGCGTCGCCAGGAGCGACTGGTGAGCGTCGCGCAGGGTGGTGTCGGTGATCTTCACGCCCATGGGTGCGGCCTACAGCGGGATGTTGCCGTGCTTCTTGGGTGGGTTGCTGTCCGTCTTATTCTGCAGCATCTCCAGGGCGCGGATGATCTTGAGGCGGGTGTCCCGCGGCTCGATGACATCGTCGATGAAGCCCCGTGACGCAGTCACGTAAGGGTTGGCGAACTGCTGGCGATACTGCTCCACCAGCTCCTTGCGCTTGGCCTCGGCGTCGCCGGCGGCCTCGATCTCGCGACGGAAGATAATGTTCACCGCGCCGTCGGGCCCCATGACCGCGATCTCGGCGGAAGGCCAGGCGTAGTTCACGTCCGCCCGCAGGTGCTTGGAGCCCATAACGTCGTAGGCGCCGCCGTACGCCTTGCGGACGATGATCGTCACCTTGGGGACTGTGGCCTCAGCGTAGGCGTAGATTAGCTTGGCGCCGTGCGTGATGATGCCGCCGTACTCCTGGCTGGTGCCGGGCAGATAGCCGGGCACGTCAACCAGGGTAACGATGGGCACGTTGAAGGCGTCGCAGAAGCGGACGAAGCGGGCGGCCTTGCGGGAGGAGTCGACGTCGAGGATGCCGGCCAGGGCGACGGGGTTGTTCGCCACGATGCCCACCGGCCTGCCGCCCATGCGGGCGAAGCCGACGACGATGTTACCGGCCCAGAACGGGTGCACCTCCAGGAAGTCGCCGTCGTCGACGATTGAGTAGATGACATCATGGGCGTCGTACGGCTTCGAAGGGTCAGCGGGGACGATGGAGGCGAGGTCGTCGCAGCTGCGGGTCGGGTCGTCCACGGGCTCGGCGTAGGGAGGGTCCTCCATGTTGTTGGCAGGCAGGAAGGAGAGCAGGCGTCGTACCTCGGCCAGGCAGTCTTCCTCGCCTTCGATGGCGAAGTGGGCGACGCCGCTCTTGGAGGAGTGGACCTGAGCTCCGCCCAGCTCCTCGTGTGTGACCTCCTCCTGAGTGACGGCGCGGATAACATCCGGGCCTGTGATGTACATCTGGGAGGTGCCTGCGACCATAAAGATGAAATCGGTGATCGCTGGGGAGTAGACAGCGCCGCCGGCGCAGGGGCCCATGATCACTGATATCTGCGGCACCACCCCTGAAGCTAGCGTGTTGCGGAGGAAGATATCGCCGTAGCCTTTAAGAGCGACGACGCCTTCCTGGATGCGAGCGCCGCCGGAGTCGTTAATGCCGATGACGGGGGCGCCGTTCTTCATCGCCAGGTCCATCACCTTGCAAATCTTCTCGGACACCACCTCGGAGAGAGAGCCGCCGAAGACGGTGAAGTCCTGGGAGTAGACGTACACCAGGCGGCCGTCCACCCTGCCGTAGCCTGTCACCACGGCGTCGCCGTAGTACTTCTGCTTGTCGAGGCCGAACTCTACGCTGCGGTGAGTCATCAACGAGTCCAACTCCTCGAAGGTGCCGTCGTCCAGGAGGATGTTGAGGCGCTCGCGGGCGGTAAGCTTGCCGCGTTTGTGCTGGGCCTTTATGCGTTCCTCACCGCCGCCCAGTTGGGCGAGCTGTTTGAGGCGCTGTAGTTCGCTGGCTTTCTCGTCGATGGCCATAGTAGTGACTATACGTGAAGCGCTGCCCGATAGCGGGCGTCTATCGCGCGACCGATGTTAGCATACGCCCTTCAGGCTCGCAACTTGAGGCTACTGCGGTATCTTCAGCTCTTGACCCACATGCAGGCTCGTCGGGTCATCGATGCCGTTGAGCTCTAGGAGGTCCGTGACATCCACGCCGCACGTCTCGGCTATCGCAGAGGGGACGTCCCCTGACTGGACGGTGTACGTGTCGCCGCACTCGCCGGGCGTGACCTGATCGCCGTCCCCGTCCCCGTCTGCCTCTCCTTCGTCCTGGCTGGTGGGAGTCAGGATATCCGGCTCCAGGATGATGGGCTCCGGCGGATTAGTCCAGGGGGTGGCTGTGGGCACGGAGCCGGGGTCGGTCAGGTTGCCCGGAAGCGACTCTCCATCGCCGTCTCCGCCGCAGGCAGCCACCAGCAGCAGGCCTAGGGCCAGTGCAGACAGCGGCAGAAGTAGCGTGCGGGCGGTCATTGGCGTCGCGCGCATAGTACAGCAGAGGAGGCGCGGGGGCAAGCGACCTAGCGGCCGCGCAGCAACTCTTCGATTACCGCCAGGCCCGCATCGCCGATCTCCTCCATGCGGCTGGGCTCCACATGTTGAGGTTGGTCCTCTGCCGTATGGTAGCGTGGGTCGTCGGCGACGACATCGAAGAAGCTGTGGAGGAAGATCGCCGGGATCCCGGCCGCGGCGAACGGTGCGTGGTCGCTCCCCGACAGCTCCAGTGAGTTGTCCACCGCGTAGTCCAGGCCGCGCTCCTCAGCCTCCGCCACAGCGATGTCGGTGATGCTGAGGGAGCCGCTCAGCAGCCAATTCGTGCCCACGCCCACCATGTCGAAGTTGAGCATCGCCTCCAGCGTCTCGCTCTCGGCAGCCGTCAACCTATCGACGAAACGGCTGCTGCCGATGAGGCCGGCCTCCTCGGCGCCGAACAGCACGAAGCACACATCGTCGAACTCCCCGTCAGCAGCCAGGACGCGCGCCATCTCCACCACCGTGGCGGTGCCGGAGGCGTTGTCGTTGGCGCCGGGGCCTCCAGGCACCGAGTCGTAGTGGCCCCCGGCCACCACCCGGCATTCGCCGTCCGGCGGCCGGGCGATCACGTTCTGAGAGTCCTGGGGGCCGCTCTCCGTCAGCACCGTCAGACGAACGGACACCGGCCCGGACTGCATCTTTGCCAGGAGCGCCTCCCCGTCCTCCTGAGACATCGCCACGGCGGGGATTTCAGAAAGCCCGGAGAGGTTGCCAGCGAACAGGCCGGGCCCGTTGTTGTAGATGACGGCGCCAACGGCGCCGGCGGCGGCCGCGTTGGCCACTTTCTCTGAGAAACGCAGCGTGCCCCGCTGGATGAGGGCGATCTTGCCTGCGGTGTCAGCGGGGAAGTCGCCCGGCCTGCCGATGCCAGCGTCAACAAGCTCACCTTCCACCACGCCGTTCGCGCTGGGTTCGAACGGGTAGACCGCGGGCGAGGGTGCCGGCGGCGATAGCACCTCTAGGCCGCTGCCGGCGTCAACGAAGACATCGAACGAGAACGGCTGCAGCTCGATCTCGTAGCCGAAGCCCTGGAGCTGGTCGCGCAGGTAGCGCGCCGCCTTGTCCTCCGCATCCGAGCCCGCGGGCCGCGGGCCGATCTCCAGGGCTAGCGCCTCCACGTGAGCGAAGGCGCGAGCGGGATCAAACCCGGCCGGGCCGAGCGCTGAGCTGCCGTGCGCGGGTGGCGAGGGTATGGGGGCCGGTGTAGCGGTGGGAGCGATGGTGGGTGATGGTGTAGGCGTTGGGGGCATCGAGCCGCCGTTGCAGGCGCCGATGAGGACGAGACCGGCAAGACCGGCAAGACCGGCGAGACCGGCTGCTGTGAGGAGTCTCAAGATAGGTGAACGTCTAACGACGAGAGCGCCAGCGCTTCCACCAGGAGCCGCCCGGCTCGTCCAGGTCCATCGGCTGGCCGCGCCAGCGCTTCTCCGGCAAGCGAGAGGTGGACTGTCGGCGCAGGGAGAAGATAAACGCGCCGATGAACGCCAGGATGCCGCCGAAGATCAGGATGCTGCCGATG
>CAJXNA010000020.1 GCA_913056415.1 uncultured Chloroflexota bacterium
GCTCTTCCGATCTTTGATGCGGTCGAGGAGGAGCTGGGTGAGGAGGAAGTGGCCGAGGTGGCTGACGCCGAAGGTGGTCTCGAAGCCCTGCTCGGTCTCGGTGCGTTCGGTGAGGATGAGGCCGGCGTTGTTGATGAGGGCGTGGAGGCTATCGTAGCGCTGGAGGAAGCCGTCGGCGAGGGCGCGAATGGAGGGGAAGGAGGCGAGGTCCAGGGGCATGAGGGTGACGTCAGCGCCGGAGCGCTGGCGGATGTCGGCGGCGGCCTGCTCGCCCTTTTGGGGGTCGCGAGAGGTGAAGACGACGGTGGCGCCGGCGCGGGCGAGGGCGACGGCGGTCTCCTTGCCGATGCCGGAGTTGGCGCCGGTGATGAGGACGGTCTTACCTTGCATGCTGGCGGTCATGGGGGAAGCTCCTTGGTGATGGGCTGGTGTACGGGGGCTATATTAGCATGGTGGTAAAGGGGACAGGAGACAGGGCGGTCAAAGGATAGCGTAGACGCTGTAGCCGACCGAGTGCGGGGCCATCCTCCCAACTTCAACGGCGACGACGCGGTTCAGCCAGGCGTACTTCTCTGAACCCGTCTCGTAGAAGGGGGCGATGCGGAAGTAGTACTCGGACGGATCGACAGCCTCACCCGCGAACAGGCGCTGAAAGACGTCAGGGGAGGCGTCGAAAATGCCGCGATAGTAGGAGTAGATGAGATGGCCGTCGTCGGTGCGCAGGGTGGCCCGGACGTCCAGCTCGCCTACGCCGTCGGGACGCATGAGGAACCAATCGCCGCCGCCGGAGAGTACTTCACCCTTGATCTTCGGGCCTTCAACGGTGCCGCCTTTGACGTAGAAGATCTGGCGGTTGCCGTGCGGCGCGAGACCGATGGGCTGCGCTTCCTCCAGGTCCGCGCTGAACTCAAATAGAAACTCGGTCTTCAGCTCCGATAGCGGCTGTGCCTTCATTGCGCCCCCTTTACTACGTGGCCCGCCGCAGTTGTACGCCTGGGTAGGGCGAGTGTCGGCGGCGTGGTGGTTTCTTGGCGATGGGTGTTGCCGGCCACAGACTACCACAGATAGCGCACACGTTTGTAGTTGGTGTGGGAGACGTGGAGAGGCGCTCCGAGCCTCGTTTGCGAGATGCGCTGTGCTGAAGCTCGGAGCGCCTACACCTCACACGGACGGCGGCTTCGCCGAGACGGTGATCGGTCGCGAAGGGAGGGGGCGCGATTCCGATATGCTGGGAGGCGCCAGGTATCCCTACTCGCCGGAGGTGACGCCCGCCCGGAGGCGGATCGTCTGATGGCACCTCCCCTACGCGGCAGATAGTTCGCCTGCGCTGTAGCCGTCGGCAAAGCCGAGCCGAACGTGGTGACATAAGCATACTCATAGATAAATATAATGTCAACTATCGAATTGGCCGAGGGGTAATCATCCTGTCAGCGGGTCGGCGTTGGGTCCAAGGTAGTCAGGCGGACCGAGCCCGCCGCCGGCGTCACGCTCAAGGCAGATGATTCGACGGGCTCATAGTGAGCGACGGCAGACACGGGTGCTATACTTGGGTTGCCGAGCCCGCCATAGCGGGCAGGCCTAACCTTAGCCTCGGAGGTATAGCTGTGCGCGGGCGCGACCTGCTATCTATCGCTGATCTTTCGCCGGAGGAGCTGTCGCACGTGCTGGAGACGGCGCGGGCGCTGAAGGAGGGCCTCCGAGAAGGTGGGGATGAGGGTTTGAACGAGACCCTTCGCTCCGCTCAGGGTGACAGCCGAAGGCTGCTGGCGGGGAAGACGCTGGCGCTTCTGTTCGAGAAACCTTCGCTGCGGACTCGCGTTTCCTTTGACGTGGGTATGAGACAGCTTGGAGGCGATTGCATCTACGTGTCGCCGGCGGAGGTGGGGCTGGGCACACGGGAGCCGGTGGAGGACGTGGCGCGGGTGCTGAGCCGCTACGTGGACTGCATCGCAGTGCGTACGTTCGCGCAGGAGACGGTGGAGCAGTTGGCGCGCTGGGCGGACGTTCCCGTGATTAACGCGCTGTCCGAGGGCGAGCACCCGTGCCAGGCGCTGGCGGACCTGCTGACGATACTCGAGCACAAGGGCCGGCTGGAGGGCGTCAGCCTGGCGTACATCGGCGATGGGAACAACGTGGCGCGGTCGCTGGCGCTGGCGGCGGGGATGATGGGGATGGAGTTCCGTATCGCGTCGCCGGAGGGGTACGAGCTGGACGAGACGACGGTATCGCGGGCGGAGGAGCTGGCGCGGGGGTCCGGGGGCAGAATCGTGTGCGTACGGGAGGCGAAGGAGGCGGCGGCAGGGGCGGACGTCGTATATACGGACGTGTGGGCGAGCATGGGGCAGGAGGAGGCGGCGACGCAGCGGCGGGAGGCGTTCGCGGGGTATCAGGTGGACGCTAAGCTGATGTCGCTGGCGGCACCGGAGGCGATCTTTATGCACGACCTGCCGGCGCACCGGGGCGAGGAGGTATCGGCGGAGGTGATCGAGGGTGCGCAATCGGTGGTGTTCGATCAGGCGGAGAACCGGCTGCACGCGCAGAAGGGGGCGCTGGCGCTGATCCTGGGGGAGGAGAGCGGCTAGCGTGGGTCTCTGGGACACGATAGGGGACGCGCTGGGGCGGTTCGAGGCGGCGAGCGTGATCGACATCTTCACGATCTCGATCCTGATCTACCTGGCGCTGCTGCTGCTGAAGGGGACGACGGCGATCGCGCTGCTGCGGGGCATCGTGATGGTGCTGGTGGGGGCGGTGATCCTGGCGTCTGTGCTGGATCTGACGGTGCTGGACTGGCTGCTGAGGAACTCGTTTCCGGCGATTCTGATCGTCGTGCCGATCATCTTCGCACCGGAGATACGCCGGTTTCTGGAGCGGGTAGGGCGCACAGGACGCTGGCCGTGGCCGGGACGCCCGCTGTATGAGACGGTAGTGGACGTGGTGGCCGATACTGTCCTGAACCTCTCGACAAACCGCCACGGCGCGATCATCGTGTTCGAGCGAGAGACGGGGTTGCAGGACTATATCGATACGGGCGTGAAGCTGGACGCGGCGCCGTCCACGCGTCTGCTTGAGGGTCTGTTCTATCCGAACTCGGCGCTTCACGACGGAGCGGTCATCCTGCATGAGGAGCGGGTAGCGGCAGCGGGCTGCACGCTACCGCTGTCAGACCGCACGGGCCGTGAGCTAGCGGGTCTGCGACACCGCGCCGCGATGGGGATATCCGAGAGGACGGACGCGGTGGCGGTAATAGTTTCGGAGGAGACGGGGAGCATTTCGGTGGCGGCGAACGCAAGGATGATCTCGCGCCTAGACGGGCCGCGCCTGCGGGGCATCCTGCGGAGCCTGCTGGTGCCGGCCAGCGAGCTGGACCGGCCGGTACGGCCCCGGCTGCCGGGCCTGAGTCGCTGAGGGAGCGAGTAGAACTATGGACCGGCTGAGGCAGCTCCTAAGCGACGTGCCGCACTTCCTGCGCACGCTCGTCTGGCCGGTCGCGACGTCTGTCCGCAATAACGTGGGGCTGGCGTCGCTGTCGATCGTGCTGGGGTTTGCGCTGTGGATATTCGTGACGGATACGGAGAACCCAACGCGCTCCGGCGTCCTGCCGATCGAACTGGCGGTGGAGTCGGTGAACGTGCCGGGAGACCTCGCCCTGTCGGGGTCGCCGGTCAACGTGCGGGTGAGGGTGGAGGTGGCCGACGACGTGTGGAACACGCTGTCGCTGGCCGATTTCAAGGCGACGTTGGACCTGGACGGGCTTCAGGCGGGCACGTACGACCTTCCGGTGAGAGTGGAGCCGCTGACGGGGCGCGGCGGCCTGCGGGTCACCCAGGTAATACCGGATACGGTGGCGGTAGAGCTGAAGAGCCTGTTCAGCAAGTCGGTGTCCGCATCGGTGAGCCTGGAGGGAGCACCGCCGCCGGGCTACGAGGCGAGTATCCCCGAACTGGACGCCGAAACAGTGCTGGTGACCGGAACGCAGGACAGGGTGACGCTGGTGACGCAGGCGGTGGCCAACCTGGACCTCAGCGGACGCACAGAGAGTCTAACGCAGGCGGTACGCCTGGAGCCCCGGGACTCACGGGGGTTTCTTGTGGACGGGGTATCGCTGGAGCCCAGCGTTATGAACGTATCGGTGAAGATAGAGCAGACGCAGTTCAGCCGTGCCTTAGTCATCTCTCCAACGGTGGTTGGCACCCCTGCAGCCGGGTATGACATCGTCAGCCTGTTCGCCGACCCGCCGGTTATTACCGTGTTCGGGCCTCAGTCTTTTGTAGCGGAGACGGCGACGATCCGTACGCAGCCACTCGACATAACAGGTGCTACGGAGGATGTGATCCTCACGGTGTCGTTGGACCTGCCGACGGGCGTGAGCGTCAGCGGGGGGACAAGCGTCACGGTTACGATCCAGATCGAGCCTGCCCAAGGGAGGCGGACGCTGGGCGTGACAGCGGTGATAGTGGGGCTTGACCCGGATTTGATCGTGAGCGGGCCGCTGCCGCTGGTGGAGGTGGTGCTGCTGGGAGAGTTGCCCGATCTCCAGGGGATACGGCCTAACGACATCGCCGCCACCATCAACCTGACGGGGCTGGCTGAGGGCACACATACAGTCAGCGTGAGCGTCTCCGTCCCCTCTGAAGCGTCGGTAGCGTCCGTCTCGCCCGAAGAGGTCGAGATCACCCTGGAGCCGATCGCTCCGGAGCCGGCCACGCCAGAGCCGGGATAGCTGTGGCCCGCGCCAAGGCCCGCCCCTCCCCGGCAGTAAATATTACAGGCAAGCCCGTAGTCGCCATCGTAGGGCGACCCAACGTCGGCAAGTCCACGCTGTTCAACCGCCTAATAGGCGGCCGTCACGCTATCGTGGAGGACATCGCGGGGACAACGCGGGACCGCCTGTACGGAGAGGTGCAGCTGGGCCGGCTCTCGTTCGCCGTCATCGATACCGGCGGGCTCGTACCGTCCGCGGACGAAGGCTACCCGGCGCTGATCCGCCTTCAGGTTGAGACGGCGATGGCGGAGGCGGAGGTTATCCTGTTTCTGGTGGACGTTGTCTCCGGCTGCACGCCCGCGGATGAGGAGATCGCGCAGATCCTGCGGCAAACGGACAAGCCGGTGCTTCTGGTGGCCAACAAGGCCGACAACGACCGCCGCCGTGAGGCCGCCGCTGAGTTCTACGAGCTTGCGCTGGGCGACCCCATCCTGGTGAGCGCCTATCACGCCATCGGCGTGGGCGACCTGCGCGAGCGGCTGGAGGAGCTGCTGCCGCCGGTGGAGCCGGAGGCGCCCACGGAGACGCTGCGACTGGCTATCGTGGGGCGGCCCAACGTCGGCAAATCGGCGCTGGTGAACGCGATCCTGGGACAGGAGCGGGTGCTGGTGAGCGAGGAGCCCGGCACCACGCGCGATGCGGTGGACACGCCGTTCGAATACGGAGGGCAGGAGCTGGTGCTTATCGATACGGCGGGGATCCGCCGCCGCGGCAAGGTTACGCGCGGCATCGAGAAGTACAGTGTTATGCGAGCGCAGGAGGCGCTGGAGCGGGCGGACATCGGGCTGCTGGTAGTGGACGCATCGGAGGGGCTGACGGCGCAGGACCTGCACATCGCAGGCTACATCGCAGACGCCCATAAGGGGCTCATCGTGGTGCCCAACAAGTGGGACCTCGTGGAGGACACGGAGGAGAGCCGCGAACGGTTCGCGAGCAGGGAGCTGCGCCGGTTTCGGTTCGCGCCCTGGGCGCCGCTGGCGTTCGTATCGGCCAAGACCGGCTTGAACATCGATGGGCTGCTAGATCTGGCGCTGGAGGTTCGCGAGACGCGCGGGCAGCGGGTGCCCACGCCGAAGCTGAACACGGTTGTCCAGAAGGCGGTGGCGGAGCACCGGCCGCCATCCAAGGGCCAGCGGGCGCTGCGCATCCTGTACGTGACTCAGGCGGAGGTGAATCCACCCACGTTCGTGTTTTTCGTGAGCGACGCCAGCCTGCTACACTTCTCGTACAAACGCTACATGGAGAAGGCCGTGCGCAAGGCTTTCGGGTTTGAGGGGACGGCGATCCGGCTCATCTTCCGCAGTAAGGGCAGCGACTGATGCTGCTAGAGTTCGCGGCGGTCATCGCCATCTCGTATCTTGTGGGGTCGATCCCTTCCGGATACATCGCCGGGCGAGCGCTCAAGGGGATCGACGTGCGCGATTTCGGCAGCGGCGCCATCGGGGCGACCAACGTGATGCGCACGCTGGGCCGGGTGCCGTTCGTGGGCGTGCTGCTGGCCGATGCGCTGAAGGGCTACATACCGGTTCTCATCACCTGGTTTGTATTCGAGTCGCACGACCTGCAGGTGGCGTCCGGCCTGGCGGCGGTGCTGGGCCACGACTTCCCGCTATACATCGGCTTCCGGGGAGGCCGCGGGGTGGCGACGTCGTTCGGTGTCTACGCGGCGCTAGGGCTGCACATCGGATTCGGTCTGGTGGCGGTATCACTCTTCATCATCCTCGCGTTCCGGTACATGTCGTTGATGTCCATGATCACCGTGCCGCTGGGAGCGCTGACGTTCCTGATCTTAGCAGTAGCGGGAGTAGAAAACGTTGCGGGCGTGGAGGAGTACACGTACACGAAGGCGGTGTTCGGCGCCTTCGCTACAGCGTTCGTGCTGGTACGGCACTCCGGGAACATCCGCCGCTTAATTAAGGGCACCGAGCCGAAGCTGGGCGAGGGTGATGACCGACGAAAGAGGGCCGTGCCCGACGGCTGATAGGCGAATCTCAATCCCCGTTGTAAAATAGCTGGTGTGAGCCTCGACTCTCACACTGGCGCGATTATGGAGTTCGTAAGCTATCTGGACGGCCTTAAGGACCAGGCCACGCAGCTGAGCGTGACCGGCCTACAGCACCTTGACGCTCTAGAGTCCAAGCAAGCCGAGGCGTTCCGCTCCGCGTGGCCTGAGATCGACCTTGAGCGTAGGCGGCAGGTGCTCCATCAGCTTGTCGAGCTGACGGAGGACAACATAGACCTTAACTTCGACACGGTGTTCTTCGCGGCGATGGAGGACGGAGACGCCGCCGTCCGCTGCGATGCGGTGCGCGGCCTGTGGGAGTACGAAGAGAGCAACCTGATTCCGCCGCTGTTGCGCCTGCTGGAGCGGGACGAAGAGGCGGAGGTGCGGGCAGAGGCAGCGCTGGCGCTGGGCCGGTTTGTGCTGCTCTCCGCGCTAGGCAACCTCCAAGAGCATCAATATCAGAAGGTGGAGCAGGGGCTGCGCCGGACTATCGAGGATGAGCTGGAGGTGGAGGAGGTACGAGCGAGGGCGCTGGAGGCGATCGGCGCTTCCTGCCAGCCCTGGGTGAGCGAAGCGATCGAGGAGGCTTACGGGGGTGAAAAAGTACGCCTGAAGATCAGCGCCCTACACGCTATGGGGCGGAGCTGCGAACCGCGCTGGCTGCCGGTGCTAATAGACGAGCTGGCGAATGACGACCCCGAAGCACGCTATGAGGCCGTCACCGCTCTAGGCTCCCTTACTGACAGGAAAGCGGTGGCCCATCTGGACCCGGTTCTTTACGACTCTGACCCGGTGGTGAAGGAGGCTGCTATCATGGCGCTGGGACAGATAGGCGGCAGCGAGGCGAAGGCGCTGCTGCGCCCGCTGTTGGGGGACTCCTTGCCCAGCGTGCAGGAGGCGGTAGCCACCGCATTAACGGAGGCCGACTTCGCCATCGATCCTCTCACCACCGAGTATCGGGTTTAATGACTCGCAAGTCAGGTAAGATGCCGGTAGAGCGGGCAGTATCGGCGGGAGGTGTCGTGCTGAGGCTGAGGGAGGGGGCCGCTGAGGCCGAAGTGGTGATCTGCGGTCGTGACTCGGATGGCGTCTGGGGGCTCCCTAAAGGGACGCTCGACGAAGGCGAGTCGTTGCGGGAGGCGGCGGTCCGCGAAGTGAGCGAGGAGACCGGCCTCAAGGTGGAGATAGTGAAGAAGGTCGGCGTCGTCGAGTACTGGTTCTCCGCTGATGGCGTCCGCTATCACAAGTGGGTGCATCACTACCTGATGCGCTCCACGGGCGGCCGCACCGCGGACCACGACGCGGAGCACGACCGGGTGGAGTGGCTGCCGGTGGACGAGGCGATAGGAAGGTTGACGTTTGACAACGATAAGAATATGGTGCGACAAGCGATGTCCAAGTTGAAGGGAGCAGCGTGAGCGCCGTGTCTGCCGGCAGGCAGGGATTTCCAGGCGACGACGTCATCGTCCGCAGCCGCAGGACGGTAGTCCGCCGTAAGCGGATGGCCGACGCCGCCGACGAGTACGCCTGGCGCAGCGACGAGGAGCTGGCGCGCTATGACGCCTCCAACCCAACGCGGATCCCTTTCCCGGACTACCAGCGCAACTGGTCGTTCGATATGCGGTTCACGGACACGGCGGGGCGCTCCTTCGCAGTGGAGGACGAGAACGGCCGGCACATAGGCAACATCATGTATTACAACCACGACGCCGGCCGTCGCGAGGCCGAGCTCGGCATCAGCATCGGCAGGCGGGACTGCTGGGCCCAAGGGTACGGCAGCGATGCAGTGGCGGCGCTGGTGGCTTATCTTTTCCGCACAACCGAGCTGCAGCGCCTGTACCTGCATACGCTGGACTGGAACGAGCGCGCTCTTCGCTCTTTCCAAAAGGCAGGGTTCACAGAGTGTGGCTCCTCCTGGCGCAACGGCAACACGTTCCTGGTCATGGATATCCGCCGCGAATCGACGGCGGCGGAGGCCGAGCGAGGGGTGCCGGCCTAGCGTAGGGCAGACCGCTCGCCAAGGCCATAGGCCTCCGTGTGTCCAGGCGGGACGGAATAGCGCGGGGGTTGCTAACTACTTCTGGCCGTAGGTCACGGCATGTACAGGCGTAAGGTCAAAGGAGCCGACGTTACGGAAGCCGTGCTTGCCAAGCAGATCGACGAAGGCCTGAGTCGGCAGTAGCTGGTCGTCAATGAGTGCCTCAAAGAACTGGATACCGCACATGACGCGCGCGGGCACGGTGCGGCACCCTTCCGTCGAGTCGGGGAAGGGGAAGTCAGAGATAACGAAGTAGCCATCAGGCTTGAGGGCACGGAGGACGTTGGTGGTGACTTTGTCGAGATCGCGGCACTCATGCATGAAGACGTTGATGAGGGCCACATCGTACTGGTCGCTGTCGTTGATCTCCTCCAGCATGCTGCGGGTCAGGGACACTCTGTCCTGTAGCCCGACCTCTTTAAGCCTGTCCGCGACAAGCTCCAACGAATAGGCATCGCCGTCCAGGCCGACAAAGGTAGATTGAGGGTAGGTCTGCGCCATGCGTATCAAGCCGACGCCGGCGCCGCAGGCCAGCTCCAGGATGTGCGCTCCTTGATCCAACCGATCGGACAGGCCCGGAACGCGGGCGAAGCCGCCGGGGATGAGGCGGGTGTAGAAAGGGCGAGCGGTCTCACTGACGCTTTGTATGAAGGCTGGGCTGCACTGATCCCACCAGATGCGCTGGCCGGATGGGAGGTTCTCCGCAAAGAGATCGAAAAATTCAGGCTGGACCATGACTCCGGGTATGCCGCCAATGTAACCTGGGAAATCGCGGTCGAGGAGCAGTTTGTCAACGTGAGGCGCCAGCTTGAATGCCTGATCCTTGCCCAACTCCAGAATCTCAGAGGCGTAGGCGGCACGGCACCATACCTGTACGTATAAGGGGTCTAACCCCGTTTGCTTGGCCAAGGCCTCGGCGGTGACGCCCTGGGGATGGTTGGCGATCTCAGCCAGGAGGCCGAGACGGAGGCCTATATCCATAGTCCTCACGCCAACGTATCCGGCCACCTGGGAGAGTAGCTTGCCTGCCTGCTGCTGTATCGCCTGCTGCATCTGCTCAGGGGATGACTGAGTCATGAGAAACCTCCGATATACGATAATCTTGTCTTTGGTAAAAGTTTCTGTGTCGTAGGCTAGGTTTGAGAGGCTGGCCGGCCGGGGAGGTCGAGGTCCGGCGGGGGCGGCGCGGGATTCTCCACGCCGGATAGCAGTTGGGTGGGTACCAGGGAGACCAGCTCCGCCAGCTCCCACTTGCCGTCCTTGGTGATCTGACGCTCGACCGTCTCCTCTGAGGCGAGCGCGACGTTGCCGCCGCCCACGTGGAAGATCTTGCCGTTGATGTTCCAGGCCTCGTCGGTGCAGAGGTAGACGGTCATGGGGGCAACGTGCTCCGGCGTCCTCTCCACCAGGCTTGGCGGCGGCCCACCGGTCATGCCGCGCTGGGCGCGCAGCTCGCGGGCGGATTCGGGTACGGCGGCGACCATTCTGGTCTGAGCGCCGGGAGCGATGGCGTTGCAGGTGACGCCGTAGCGTCCAAGATCGCGGGCGACGACGCGGGTGAGGCCGGCGATGGCCGCCTTGGCGGCGCCGTAGTTGGCCTGGCCGGAGTTGCCGCGCAGGCCGGAGATGGAGGAGAAGTTGACGATGCGCCCGAACCGCTGCTGCCGCATCAGCACGGAGGCGGGCTTGATGGTGTTGTAGTGCCCCTTCAGGTGGACGGCGATGACGGCGTCCCACTCCTCCTCGCTCATGTTGAAGACCATGCGGTCGCGGAGGATGCCGGCGACGTTGATCAGGATGTCGATGCGGCCGAAGGCGTCCGCGCACTGCTTGACCATGTTCTCGCCGCCGGTGAGTTCGGCGACGGAGTCGTAGTTGGCGACGGCGCTGCCGCCGGCGGCTTTGATCTCGTCGACCACCTGGTCGGCGGGCCCGGCGTCGTGGCCGGTGCCGTCGACGTTGACGCCGGGGTCGTTGACGACGACGCTGGCGCCCTCCTGGGCGAGGAGGATGGCGACGGCGCGGCCGATACCGCGACCGGCGCCGGTGACCACTGCGTTGCGTCCGGTGAGTTTATCGGTCATGCGTCTAAGCCGGCGGCCTGGGGCTGCGGCTCCTGCTTGGTGCGCCCCGGTATTTCCAGCTCGTCCGGGGGCGGCGCCGGGTTGCGGACGCCCTCCATCATCTGCGGCACCAATTTAGACAGCTCGTCCAGCGTCCACATGCCGCTCTTGAAGATGGTGCGTGAAGGCAGAGGATGGCTGAGGAGGGCGACGGTGCCTGCGTAGACGTGGAATATCTGGCCGTTGACGTTCCAGGCGTGATCGCTGGCGAGGTAGCAGACCATGGGGGCGATGAACTCCGGCGCCAGCTGGCGCAGCTGCTCCGGGCGAGGGGCGTCGGCTGGGGCAGCGCCCGGTCGCTGCTGGGGGATGGTGGCGGTGAGGCGAGTCATGGCGCGAGGGGCGATGGCGTTGCAGGTGACGCCGTAGCGGCCCATGTCACGCGCGACGACGCGGGTGAGGCCGGCGATGCCGGACTTGGCGGCGCCGTAGTTGGCCTGCCCGGCGTTGCCCCAGAGGCCGGACTCCGACGAGAAGTTTATGATCCGTCCGTAGCGCTGCTGGCGCATCAGCACGGCCGCGGGCTTGATGCAGGCGAAGTGGCCCTTCAGGTGGACGGCGATGACGTCATCCCACTCTTGTTCGCTCATGTTGAAGATCATGCGATCACGGAGGATACCGGCGTTGTTGACGAGGATGTCCAGCCGGCCGAAGCTATCGAGGGCGGTCTTGATGATGCTGTCGCCGCCGTCCATCGTGGCGACGGAGTCGTAGTTGGCGACGGCGGTCAAGCCATTGTCCTTGATCTCGGCGACGACCTGCTCCGCGGGACCGTTATCGTGTCCTACACCGTCGGGCCCGACGCCGGCGTCGTTGACGACAACGCCAGCGCCCTCTTCCGCCATCTGGAGGGCGAGCGCCTTGCCTATACCACGGCCGGCGCCGGTGACGATCGCGACCTTGCCTTCGAGCAGTCCCATGGCTCAGCTCCGAGAGGGCAGGGCGACCGTGGCTGTGCCGGGGGTGGTCTTCTGGCCCTCCGGCGTCTCCGTCCATATCTCCAGGTCGACCAGGTTCTCACCGTTCTCGCTGCGCTTGCCGGTGATGGCGCCCTTGCAGATTACGTCCTTGTCCACCATGTCCATGCCGCGATACTGGCAGGCGACCCGCTTCACACTACCCTCGGCGCCGACCCACTCGTGGAGCATGCGACCGAGGAGGGCGTGCTTGAGGGCGCCGTGGACGATGCGATCAGGGAGGCCGGTGCGCTGGGCGAAGTCCTTGTCGTAGTGGATCTGGTAGAAGTCACCGGAGCCGGCGGCCCAGTAGACCAACCGCTGAGAGTCGCAGTGCTGGCTGAGGGTCGTCACCTCCTGGCCTTCGCTGATGTCTTCGAAGTAGAGCTGCGCCATCATCGATCCTCCTCAGTACTGGATGCCGGTGCCGCGCGCCCTGGCGACCAGCTTGCCGTCCTGGTTGCGGTAAGTGGACTCGGTCACGGTGATGAGCATGGGGCCCAGCCTGCTCTCGCGCTCGCTGAGGTCGACGAGCTTGCTGGTGGCGGTGAGGACGTCGCCGGCGCAGACGGTGTCGAAGTACTCGATGTCGGTGCCGCCGTTGAGGATGCGCTTGAACGGCGTATCGGTGCGGAAGTAGCCGCCGAGACGCTGGGGTCCGTTGGGGTCGTAGGTAGGGTGGCCGAGGAAGCCGACGGGGGCGGGGATGCTGCGATATCCCTTACTCTTGGCGTACTGTTCGTCGAAGTAGATGGGGTCGGTGTAGCCGACGGCGCGGGCGAACATGCGACAGGCGGTCTTGTCGACCTCGAAGGTGATTGGCTCGGATTCCACGCCGATCTCGGCGCGCATTTTATCGGTAATAACCGAGGCTTTAGGCTGGGCCATGGGACGCCTCCTTGGATGGGCGGTCAACCTTAACGTTTGCGTCAGGGAGCATACATCAGCCCCAGAAGGGTGTCAAACGTGCGTCTCGTCGTACTCCCAGGAACCGCTGCCGTCGCCGCGACCGGGCAGCTGCGGCTCCTCCAACTCCACCGCATCGCGGGAGAGGGCGAAGGCGAGGCCGAAGGCGTAGGCGATAAGGACGAGCGACCGCGTCAGGAGGCCAACGCCGGTAAGGGCAAGCAGGCCGCCAGCGACGGCGGGCCGCTCCAGAAAGCGGGCGGGAACGCCCGTCCGCTCCGAGGGCGGGGGGCCGGCCTGCCGGCCGCGCAGGGCTAGCGCCACGCCGGCTGCGAGCAAGAGCAGGCCGAAGAGTCGCCCGCGACCGATAGGCAGCTTGGGGAGGCGCTGTCGCCGCTCGAACGAGAGCAGGGCGGAGGGCACCGTCAGCAACCAGAGGCGGGCGGCCAAACGCCGAGGCAGGGGAAAGCGCTTCAGGAGTTCCATCCTCGCGGCGAATTATCGGCTGCCGAGGGCGGCTAGCGCAAGTCGGCCCGACGAGAGGCCCGCAGCCGCGGCTGAAAGCGGCCCGCTTTGAGCTCACGGACGAGGTCTGATACGTCCGCGACGTCCCGCTGGAACTCGGTGGCGCAGCGGCCAACGTCTGAGCGCTGGTGGGCGTCGCTGGCGGCGACGGCGGCTAGCCCGAGGCGCTCGCCCAGCGCCTGCGAGAAGGCGTTCTCACGCTCCCTGCCGCGGCCGTTGAGCGTTTCGATAGCGCAGACGTATCGGTAGGCGGGGTTGGCGACAGCGCGCTCCAGCGGCTCCGTCCAGTCGCCCTCATCGCGCAGCTCGAAGGGGAGCTGGCGGCGGTAGGGGTGAGCGGCGACGAGAGCGCCGCCGGCCTCATCGAGGAGACGGGCGAGCTCGGCCGTTCGGTGCATGCCGTAGACGTAGCGGTCCAGGCCGAAGGCCAGGAAGTGGCCGTCGTCGGTGTTCACCTCGATGCCGTGGAGGACGGTGAAGTCGTGGCGGTGGGCCAGCTCCCGCACCTGTTCGGGGTCCCAGACGAAGTCGTGCTCGGTGAGGCAGATGGCGTCGAGGCCGGCGACCCTGGCGGCGTCGATGAGCTCATCGGGTGTGAGGTCGCTATCGTGGTAGAGAGGTTGGGTATGGGTGTGGAGGTCGATGAGCATGTGGGATACAGTCTACCCCAGCCTGAAGGCTGGGGCATCGGACGTGTAGCGGCAACCTTCAGGTCGCCAGTGGGAGGAGCGGGGCGTGAGGCGCGGCCGCCGGCGGGATGCCACAGGCGGACGCAAAACGAGCGCTATCGTGGACTAGCAGACGCTACCGCAGGAAGCGCCTCCTGGCGTACCAGCCGCCCGCGGCGACAGCGATCACGGCTGCCGCTACCGCCGCCGCTATGGGCGCGGTGTAGTCGCGGGCGGAGGAGGAGCCGGACGCCCCGGCGGGGGATTCACCGCCGTCCAGGAGCCCGGCGATGCCGCCGACGGCGGGAGGCCCGGATTGGCACTCTTTCGTTAAATCGAGTTGAGCGAAGGATATGATGGCGTCATCTTGATACACCATCGGGATTTCGCCCTGGACCGAAGCCTCGAACTCTCCA
>CAJXNA010000021.1 GCA_913056415.1 uncultured Chloroflexota bacterium
AATTCAATCTCAGGGCTCCCCGCCTCCTCATACAGCTGCCGCGCCATCGCCAGGTCCTCCTCCCGGTCCGCCTGACTGGACCGGTAGCCAGGAATCGTCATCAGCTCTTCCTGGGGAAGCGCCCACTTCTCGATGGCGGGTCCCACGGGAGCGGTTATCGCCGCCTCACCGGCCCAGATGAAGTCCCTGACCTGCTGGCGGTCCGCGGCCAGGTGGACCGCCTTGCGCAGGCGCGGGTCGGACCAGGGGGTACAGGGCGCCCCGGTCTGGTTGTCGAATAGCTTGAAGCGGCTGTTCAGCCAGCCGGAGACGGTCTGCCGCAGGAACTCCAGCTCCGGCTTCTCGTCCTTGATGTCGAACACCCACTGCGGGTCGCTGACGAAGCTGCCGGTATCGAGCCTCTTGTCGCGGAAGAGCGACTCTCTGGTAGCGTCATCAACGATGAAGAACGAGGTGTAGCCATCAAGGAAGGGCCGGCCCAAACCTGCTGCCTGGTCCTGCCAGTCGAACCAGTCCGGGTTTCGGAAGAAGGTGACCTCCTGAAGTGACTTCATCTCGCCCCAGACAAACGGCCCCGTGCCGATCATCCGGCTCTGCGGCTCTGACCGCGGGAACTCCAGGGCATCGCGCTCTTCGTCCACCACCTCACGCGGGATGATGAAGGCGTTGGTGTCCGCCAGGAAGTGCAGCAAAGGCGACACGGGCCCGTCCGTAGTGATCTTGACGGTGTATTTGTCCACCGCCTCTATCTTCAGCATCGTCTTGTACTGGCTGCTGCGATAGTAGAAGGTGCGGCGGGGGCTGGACTCGCTCTTCTGCCTCTCGAAGCTCCAGACCACGTCGTCCGCCGTCAGCTCGCGGCCGGGCAGGCCCGGGAACTTCGTTGCCGCGTCCCTGATCTCCACCTTATCGCGCACGTCCGAGGGAAGGCTGGCGGGGTCATGGAACTTGACGCCGCGGCGCAGCTTTATGACGAACTCGGTTGGTTTCTCCGGATCGTCGCCCCCAAGCTCCGGCATCGCCTCCGCCAGGTCCGGCTCGATGAGCTGTTCGCTGTGCGATACGTACTTGTAGAGCTTGCTGAACACCGCCGCATGCCCGCTGTAGAGGGGGCCAAACTGGGTCTGGTGCGGGTCGAAGGTGTCAAGGACCAGAGCGTCGAAACCGGCGAATCGCAGGGTGCCGCCGGTCGTCCCCGGCGCCTCAAACGGACGGCGAGCGTCATGGATGGGGATGTCAGAAGCACGGAACCCCGCAGGACCGCCATCATCGCCCGTGACCGCGGTGGAGCCGACACTGGGCCCGCTGGTTGTCGTTCCCCCGCTGCCGCAGCCGACGATCGTCGCCGCCGCCAGACCGCCGCCTCCCAGGATCACTCCCCCCATCAAGCGGCGGCGCGTTATCCGCTTCCGCCAGAAGTTCTTCCAGTAGCTGGACTCCGCCATTCCCGACTCCTTTGGGCCTAGCCTAGCCGCAATCCGCTAGCCGCCATTATGAATGAAATTAGCCAACGCGCAAGCGCGGGTCAAGTACATCTCTCAGAGCATCGCCGGCGAGATTGAAACCTAGGACGGAGAAAACGATAGCGCCGCCCGCAGCCAGCGTGTGATACCCTTCCGGATCCGGCGGCAAGAACTGACGTGTGACGCTCAGCATGATGCCCCAGGAGGGATCCTGAGGCACACGCTGGGGAGCGATGAAGGAGATAGCGGCCTCCGCCAGGATCACCGCGCCGAGACCGATAGATATTATTATTATGATGGGCGCCATGATATTGGGCAGGATGTGGAACACCATGGTTCGAAGGTCAGTGGCGCCAAGGACACGAGCGGCCTCAACGTAAGGCTGCTCACGCGTGGACAGCACTACTCCCCTCACGATACGCTGCACGCTCGTTACGCCGACGAACCCCAGCCCCAGGGCGAGAATCGTTAAATCCGGATTGAACAGAGAGACCAGGAGGATCAATATCAGCAACGCCGGGAACGCCTGAAAAGAGTCCATTAGCCGCTGGATCATAGTATCGAACCAGCCGCGGAAGTAGGCGGAGAGGACGCCCACGGTGGTGCCCACGATGGTGGCGAAGGCGAGCGCCCAGATGCCGATAAACAGGGAGCGCCGGGCCGCGAACACCATGCGGGAGTAGGTATCGCGGCCACCGCGGTCCGTGCCCAGCCAGTGATCAGCGCTGGGATTGAAGTACTGGGCTATGCGACCGGTCTCGGCGTCGCGGAAGATCGTCTCGGCATCATAGCGCGCCAGCCAGGGCTTCCCCAGCTCGAATCCCAGCGGCCGCGAGGGGAGCGCCGGCGCCCCGAATTCCGCCTTGGGAGTGCCCAGGGTCATCGCCAGCATCACCAGGACAAGGAGCACCCCGAAGGCGCCAAGCGGCTTGCGTCGAATGAACTTCCAGATATTGGAAGCGACGCTCGGCCGCTTGGGGAGCGTCCACTCCTCAGGTGTGGCCAGCGCCGCGGGCTGAGCTTGTTGGTCTTCGGCCTGCACGAATCTACCCTCTACCCGTAGCGAATCCTGGGGTCGAGCCAGGCGTAAGTGATGTCCACGAGCAGGTTGGTGAACACCAGTATCGTCGCCACCACCAGCACCACCCCCTGTATCACCGGGTAGTCGAATTGGCCGATAGCGTTGACCACCCACAGGCCGATACCCGGAATAACGAAGATCGTCTCCAGGATTACGTTTGCGCTAACGATAGTTCCCAGAAGGAGGCCGACCACGGTAAGGACAGGGATCAGAGCGTTCTTCAGGGCGTGACGCAGGATGACGACCCTCTCCCTTAGCCCCTTGGCCCAGGCGGTGCGGACGTAGTCCTGGCGCATCACCTCCAGCATCTGGGAGCGCAGAAAACGCATGATTATGGCGCCGGTGCCCAGGCCGCCGATGATCGCCGGCATGGCCATGATCTGAAGGTTGGTCCACACGTCTACAGGTTTGTCCGTTCCGAAGGGCGGAAACCCTACGAGATCGCGGTAGGTGGTCAGCGGCGGCGTGTACCCCAACTCGCGCGAGGAAAGCAGCAGCACGAACACGGCCAGCACGAACACCGGTATCCCCAGCAGGGCGATCGCCACGAAACGGAGGACGTAGTCGATCACTGAGTCCTGACGTATGGCGGAGATGATGCCGATGGGCACGGCCACGAGCAGGGCGACCATGATCTGGAGCAGCCCCAACTCCAGGGAGGGGCCGATCCGATCGCCGATCTCACTTAGCACATCCTCCTTGGCCTGAAACGATTCGCCGAAGTCCAGCTGGGCAAGGTTCCAGAGGTACGTCCTGTACTGCTCGAAGATCGAACCGTCCAGGCCAAGGTCCTTGCGCACGAGGTCTCTGGCCTGCTCCGTCGCCTCCGAACTAGTGATCTGGGTCTGCTGGGCACGCTGAGTTATCACAAAGTCCGTGTCTATCCGGAGCAGCAGGAAGACAAGCGTGGCCACGAAGAATATGACCAGTAGGTTTAGGAGGACTCGCCGCAGGATATACTGCTGCACGCCTAGCTCCCCTAGACCCGGCCTGAAGGGAGCGTTGGGGCGGGCGACGGCTTACTAGAATGGACGGCCATCATTGCAATTCAAGTGACCCAGGCGCCATAATGCCTAGCGCGACAGTGGCTAGAAGTTAGCATCGCTCCTATTGCTTGTCAAGGCTCCGTAGTTTTGCTGCCTTCAACCCCGCCCGGTTTGAGCACGATTAGGCGGACGGTCGCGGTTTGGCGGCCACCGATGCGGAATAGCGAACCGAACGTCCAAACATACGCCGCCAGACTGCCTCCTGGAGATGGACGTGGCCTTGACAGGCTGACGGCCCCAATATAATATGTGCTTGAGGTCACAAACGGCCGACACGCCAAATCTGCCTAAAGCAGACCGGGGGACAGGCAGTGGGGTGAATCTCGCCTCCGGGCGAGTAGGGTTAGCCTTTCAACCCGAACCCGTCAACTAACCTCGGCGGCGGCAGAAGGGCCACACCGGCTTGCCGGTGGATGGCTTTTTTGTTGTAAAGCGAATAGGAGGTGGGGTCGATGCAGACTGCTCCGCCACGGAGTTGTCCCCGATGCAGCGGGTCTATGCTGTTTGAAGAGGATTGGCACGGCGCTTACAGCACCTGTCTCTCCTGCGGCTACGTATATGAGTTCGGAGCCACCGCCGCTCTGGAGCTGGAGGCCGAGGGCGAGCACCGCCAGAGGCGGCGCCAGCCCTCACACGGCAAGCTTCGGCTGTAGACAAACGCCCATACGCGATGAGGGGCACTCCTGGACTATAGGCGTGCCCCTTTCTCATTTCCGCCGCCTTTCACTCGTCATACCGGCCCTACTTCTCTTCGCCCCATGAGCTTCCAACGTGGCCGTCCGAGCGCGCACGATACCCAGAGTCAGTACGCGCGCCAGGCCCAACGTTACGCCGAGAGCAGCCTGCACCGTCGCGGCGAGAGCCTGGAGACGGTGCGTCGCCTGGCAGCGGCCACCGGCAGCGACACGGTTCTGGATCTGGGCACGGGAACCGGATTCACGGCGTTCGCGGTGGCGGCCGATGCCGCTCGTGTCATCGCCGCCGACCTTACGCCGGAGATGCTGCGCCAGGCACAGCGCCTGGCGCGCGAGAGGGAGCTGGATACGAAGCTGGAGTGGACCCTGGCGGCGGCGGAGAGCCTCCCCTTCGCCGACAACACGATCCCCGTGATCACCTGTCGCTACGCCAGCCATCACTTCCACGACCTTCCCCGCGCGTTGCGTGAGCTAGCCCGCGTCACGCAGCCCAATGGCCGTGTCGTGCTGTGCGATGTTGTAGCGCCGGAGGCGGCGGAGATGGTGGAGCTGATGAACCAGCTGGAACAGCTCCGCGATCCCACGCACGTCTGGGACTATCCCATTTCCCAGTGGCGGCAGCAGCTCCTTCCGGCCGCCGGCTTCGAGGTCCAAGAGGTGGTGCGCGGGAAAAACCCACAGCTATTCAGCGAGTGGGTGCATCGCGCGGGCACACCGCGCGATGCTGTGGAGCAGCTCAACCAGATGTTCGCGGCGGCCTCAGAGGAGGCACAACAAGCGTTTGAGGTGCGCCGGCAAGGGGCGGAGATCTTCTTCTCCTGGGACAACGCCACGATCCTAGCGGTGAAGCGATAGGCGTTCAGCGTCTAGGTCGCTCAATAACAAGCCGAACCCCACCCCAACCCTTCAACGGCTGCCGATTTTCTTCCACATCCTCTCTGTGGCTATCTACGTGTCAACGTTTTATTCACCGTTCCCCTGCCGCAGCAGGCTTGCGTTCCTCTGATAAGGCCGATACTCTAAGAGATGGATAACGTTCGATACCTGACTGCCGGAGTTAATATGAAGGGCATCGAAGAGTCCAAGGGAGGAATGGACGAGATGGTCTCTCCGCTCACGGAGAACGAGGCCAGCTACTCACCTCTGCAGCTTCATTTCTTGCGGAGGCTCAACCGTCTGCTCCGCCTGCGCCAGGAGCAGGCCCCCGAGCTGAACGGTGACGGGGTGCGCCTCATAGACAGGGCCATCTACGCCACTTACTGCGACGCCACCGACGTCGGTGTCGCAGAGGAAGCCCAGAATCTCTTGCGCCGCGTCCCTGCACCCTCCAGCGGACGCACAGAAGCCTAGCCTGCCTCCGCTTATCGCGCGCGCCGCGCGCCCTCAGATTCCCTAGCTCTCCGCCGCCACTACCGAGTTACGCAGCACGCCGATCCCCTCGATCTCTACCTCTATCACGTCACCGGCGCTTAGGCGGCCCGTCTCCCCCGGCGTCCCCGTGAACACAACATCGCCGGGCGCCAGCGTCATCACCTGAGACGCGAAGCTGATCAGGGCGCCGACGCTGTGGATGAGCGCCCCCGTGCTGGAGACCTGAACCTCGTTGCCGTTGAGACGAGTGTGCAGCTCCAGGCTCGCCGGATCAAGGCCTGTGGCGATGAACGGCCCCAGGGGCGAAAAAGTGTCGCTCCCCTTGGCCCGCCACCACTGGAGATCGTCTCGCTGCCAGTGTCGGGCGGAGACATCGTTGCCGCAGGTGTAGCCGAACACGTACGCCAGCGCCTCCTCGGCGGCCACGCTACGGCAGGCGCGGCCGATCACGGCGACCAGCTCACCCTCATAGTCGACACGGCGGGCGCCCTGGGGCAGGACTATCGCCTCCTCCGGCCCGATGATGGAGGACGAAGGCTTCAGGAACAGCTCCGGCTGGGGAGGCGCCTCCGCCTTACCGGTCATCTTCTGGCTTTCCGCCACGTGCGAGGGGTAGTTGACGGCGGCCGCCAGGATATTGCCGGGACGGACGGGCGGCAACAGCCGCACGGAGTCCAGGGAGATCGCCTCCTCCAGCAGGCGGTGTTCGCCGAAGAGATCACCCTGGAGAGGCCTGACACGGTCGTCCTCGACGCGGCCGTAGACCTCCAGATCGTTGTGCCGGAAGCGAGCAAACAGCATCGGATCAGAACGGGATGGGGATGTGACGGAAGTTCTCCATATAGCGCCCGTCCTCATTCTTCCAGAAGGAGCGTACCTGCTCCAGCCGCGTCTCCATCATCTCGGAGAGCTGGCTCACGTGCTTGCTCAGCGCCTCCAGCTTGAGGTCGATAACGTCAGTGATGTCAACGCTGTGGTTGATATCGCTGGTGCTCCACAGATATATCTCCTTGGCGCTGTAGGGCTCAAGCCCTTCGTTCAGCAGCTCAGGGAACGTAGGACGGTTGCGGGCGAGCGGGTAGACGGCGTCCAGGGCGACGGTGCCGGCGCAGCGGTGGTCCGGGTGGTTGATGAACGTGTTGCGCACGATCTGGTTGGGATCGTGGCTGAACACGGTGTGGGGCCGGATGATACGGATAGCGCGCACGACGTCGCGGCTGAACTCCGGAGTATATGCCAGCTCGCCATCGACGTAGTCCAGGAAGAAGACCTCCTTCACTCCCAACACCTGGGCGGCGGCGCGCTGCTCCTCCCTTCGTAGAGGGACCAGCCTTGCGGGAGTCATAGCGGCATCCTCAGACCCCTTGGAGCCGTCGGTGCAGATCAGGTAGTACACCTCCCAGCCGTCCCGCGCCCACAGTGCGACGGTCCCGGCAGCGCCGAACTCCGAGTCATCGGGGTGAGCGGCGATGACCAACGCCCGTTTGTTGGCCCGGTCACCGTCTTCGGGTATTCGAATGTCTTCCAGGCCGCTGCCCATGATCGATCCTCTCCAGCGTTAGTAGCCAAGCGCCTGCCGGCAAGCAGGATTGTATAGGGGACACGCGGCTATTGACAATCGAACGCATGGTCTCTAAACTAGTGTTCTGGCGAACAAAAGTTCCATAAAGTGTTAGGGAGATCCGCCATGAAGGAGCTTTCGGAGAAACAACGGCGTATCCTGGAGTTCATCCAGGAGTTCATCAGTGACCACGACTATCCGCCCAGCATCCGCCAGATCCAGGAGGCGTGCAAAATCAGCTCGACATCCGTCGTCGACTACAACCTGCGCATCCTGGAGAAGGAGGGCTACATCCGCCGCGACCGTGAGGTTTCCCGCGCCATCGAACTGCTGGAGCCGGGCGGCCACCGTCGCCGCGTGGCCAACATTCCTATCATCGGCACCATAGCCGCCGGCCAGCCGATCCCTGTCCCCACTGCTGACACCTGGCGAAGCTACGACCCGGACGACACGCTGGAGGTGCCCCCAGACATGGTTGGTGGCCGCGAGAACGTGTACGCCTTACGCGTGAAGGGCAACTCCATGATCGACGCGCTGGTGAACGACGGCGACATAGTGATCATGGAATCGGTGACCACCGCCCAGGACGGAGACATGGTAGCGGCGTGGCTCAAGCAGGAGCAGGAGGCGACCCTGAAGCGCTTCTACCGGGAAGGTCCCCGCGTCCGTCTCCAGCCAGCGAACGAAGCGATGCAGCCCATCCACACCGATGCGGACAACGTGGAGGTGCAGGGCCGGGTCATCGGCGCTATCCGCGCCCTACGCTAGTAGCGCGCATTCAACATCAAATCGGCGCTATAATCTCCCTGTAGCACGCACCGCCGGCAGGCGGTATAGCCGGGGAAAGGTCCAGCGCTTGTTGGACGAGCCGATCCTCCGAATCGAAGGCTTGAGCGCCCAGTTCGACACCCCCGAAGGGGCGGTGAAGGCCGTCAAAGACGTCTCTCTATCACTGAGACGGGGCACCACTCTGGCGCTCACCGGAGAGAGCGGCGCCGGCAAGACCAGCGTGGGCCTGGCTATACTCAACCTGTTGCCTTACCCTGGGCGAATCACCGCCGGCCGCGTATATCTCAACGAGACTGATATCCTCACCCTATCCCCGGAAAAGGTGCGGCAGCTGCGTGGCCGCGATATCGCCATGGTGTTTCAAGACCCGGCAACCGGACTCAACCCCGTGCTCTCCGTAGGGGCGCAGGTCGAGGAGATCATCACCGCTCACCTCCCGGTCTCCAAGCGTGAGGCGCGGGACCGTAGCCTGGAGGTGCTGGCCCAGATGGGCTTCCCAAACCCGAAGGAGGTAGCGCGGAGCTATCCCTTCCAGCTATCGGGTGGCATGGCACAACGAGTCATGATCGCTATCGCTACCGCTCTGAACCCCAAGGTGCTCATCGCCGATGAGCCGACCTCCGCTCTGGACGTGACCGTACAGGCGGCGATCCTCGACGATCTGCGCCAGCTCCAGCAGCGCTTCGGCACCTCCATCCTCCTCATCAGTCACGACCTCGGCGTTGTGGCCCAGATGGCCGATGAGATGGCGGTCATGTACGCGGGCTCCGTCGTTGAGTTCGGCGACACGCGGACGGTATTCGAGCGGCCCCGCCATCCCTACACATGGGCGCTGCTGGGGAGCCGCCCGCGCTGGGACCAGGATCAGACCAGGCCCCTGCCAGCCATCCGCGGAGCGGCGCCCAATCTAGCGCAGCTGCCCGAGGAGTGTCCCTACCTGCCCCGTTGCCCCAAGGCCACCAACGTCTGCCGGACGGAGCCCGCGCCGGCCCTGACCGAGCTGGAGCCAGGCCACTCCGCCGCCTGCTACAACACCATCCTACACGGCGACGGTGACGCCGGCTTCGACTAGGCCGCGGCCCGGGAGCCCGTCTCCGCCAGGTCCTGCACCAGCAGCTCCAGGGCCAGCTCGCCATCGTAGATGCCGCGCTTGATGTGCAGGTCCGCCTCCAGCAGGCGCTGGAAGGCCACCTGGAGCCGCGCCACGGTATAGCCCGGAGCCTGCTCCAAAAGCCTCTCGAGAGCGAACTCAGGCAGCCGCATGGCATCGCCGATGCGGCGGCCGCTCTCCCCCGCATCCAGCATCTCGCGGGCGATCGCCAGGTGGCGAAGCTGCCGCTGTATCATCGATAGGATATAGGGAGCGGCGCTGCCCTGTCGGAACATCTGCCGCAAGAGCCTGACAGCCGCTGCTGGACGCGCCTCCACGATGGCGTCAACCAGGGGGAAGACGGTGGTCTCGCGCACGGCCGTGACCAGCGCCCGCACCTCCTCCTCGCCGATGGGCTTACCGGCGGCGTAGACGGACAGCTTCTCCAGCTCACCCGAGAGCGTCCAGAGATCGTTTCCCACGAACTCGGCGAGCAGGCGCACGGCGCCGGCGCTAAGCTTGAGGTCGAGAGGCTGGGCGCGCCTCCGGATCCAGTCCGGGACGGCGCGCGGGTACAGGGGGCGGAACTCCCGAACCTCTCCCTTGCCCTTGAGCGCATCAAGGAGTGGGTTACGCCCCTCAATCTCACCGTCTATCAGCACCAGGTGCGTGGACGGCGGCATCCCGCCCGCATAATCGGCGAGCGGCAGCCAGGCGGCAGCCTCTCCCGACGGCTCCCCGCCGCGGCGCCGGCCGCGTCCGGCGCCGGCCAGCCGCGACAGAAGCCCCTCAACGATCACCAGCCGGTTAGCGGACATGAAGGGCACCGTATCGCAGGCGGCCCTCACCTCCGCCAGGCTGATCTTGCGACCGTCTAAGACAGTCGTGCTGGAGGCGAGCATCCCATCGGCATCCAGAGACGCACGCAGCCCGTCCAGCCTCTCGCGAAGGGAGAAGGAGTCCTTGCCGAAAAATACGTACAGCACGGGTCGGCCCAAGAATACCACAGGGCGTATCTGGCGGGAGTGCATGGGAGTCGAACCCACCCGGGACGGGGCAACCGCCCCGCAACGGTTTTGAAGACCGCGAGGCCCACCGGGACCCTTCCACTCCCGCACTGGCAGTATACAGGGTCAGAAGTCGGGCCAAAATCCAGCGATGGACGCCGCCAAACCCTCCTCAGGCGGCGAAGTTGTTGCTGAGGTAGTGCTCGGCGGCGATGGCGGCTGTGGCGCCGTCACCGGCGGAGCTGACGACCTGACGGGCGGAGTTGCGGCGGGCATCGCCGGCGACGTACAGGCCCGGCCGCTCCGTCTCCATCCAGTCGTTCACCACCGCGTGCCCTCCCTCGTCAGTCGGAACCAGCCCACGGAGGAAGTCCGTGTTGGGGTGCTGGCCGATGAAGATGAATACGGCGGCCACATCCAAACCGCTGTCTTCGCCCGTCTCCCGGTTACGGAGACGCACGCCGGTCACGGCCTCCTCGCCCAGTATCTCAGTGACTACCGTGTTCCAGACGAACTCCATCTTAGGGTTGGCGAACGCCCGTTCCTGGAGGATGGCGCTGGCCCGCAACCGGTCGCGACGGTGGATGACGGAGATCTTGTCGACGTGGCGGGTGGTGAACAACCCCTCGTCCATGGCGGCGTCGCCGCCGCCGACAACGGCCACATGCTGCCCCTTGAAGAAGGCGGCATCGCAGGTGGCGCAGTAGGAGACGCCGCGGCCGGTGAGACGCTCCTCGCCGGGGACGCCCAGCTTGTTGTAGTCGGCGCCAGCGGTGACGATCACGGCCCTGGCCAGGTACTCATCCTCAGCCGTGCGTACCAGCCACGCCTTTCCATCTTGCTCAAGGGCCTTCGTCTCGACGAACTGCGTCTCCATGCCGTAGCTCTCAGCCTGCTTGAGCATCGCCTGGGCCAGATCGAAGCCGTTGATGGAAGGGATGCCAGGGTAATTCTCCACAAGCTCCGTAAGGGAGATCTGCCCGCCGATTACCCCCTTCTCCAGGAGAACAGTCTTGCGGCGGGCGCGGGCCGCATATAAACCGGCGGCGAGGCCAGCGGGCCCGCCGCCGATGATCACGATCTCGTATTCCTGTCGGGCCACAGCCCAGCAACCTCCTAGGCCAGCGCCTTCTCGATCGTCTTCTTAAGGTCTCCCTTGGGCCGGAACCCGATTATCTGATCGACGGCCTCGCCGCCCTTGAACATCAGCAATGTAGGTATGCTGCGAATGCCGTACTTAGCGGCCGTGTTAATCTCGTCGTCAGTGTTGAGCTTGAGGAACTTCACCTTGCCGTCGTACTCCTCGGCCAGCTCCTCCACCACGGGGGCGACCATGCGGCAGGGGCCACACCAGGGGGCCCAGAAATCAACGAGCACCGGCTTATCCGACTTAAGGACCTCGGCCTCAAAGCTGCCGTCTGTAACGTCTGCGGGTTTGCTCATCCCATCCTCCTGCTATTCCTGCTATCGCTGCTATCCTATCATCGATACGGAGCGAAGGCCTTGACTGGTTCACTACAGCGATGGTAGCATACCCCATAGGGGTATGTCAACGCAGGAGCGATCAAGGATGACGGAAGAAACCAAGGTAGACGTTGAGGCTCTCCTCACCCGGCTCCGCCGCATCGAGGGCCAGATACGGGGCATTCACCGCATGGTGTCTGAGGACCGGATGTGCGAGGACGTGCTGACGCAGCTGATGGCGGCGCGCAGCGGCCTGGACCAGGTGGGGCTGCTGATCATGGACCAGCACATTGAGAGCTGCCTGCTGGCCGGCCTCCCCGCGGACAAGGGGCTGCGCAACCTCCAGTCCGCCTTGCGTATGTGGCTGCGCTTCGGCGCGACCGCCACGCCCCAAGACTAACCGCTGCCCTCGGTAGCTGCAGGGCTGAAGCTACCGAGGCTCCAAGCCATCCGTAACGAGCTGCATTGAAGCTAGTCTATATATGTGATAAAATACTGACTGGTCGGTATGTTACTGAAAGGAGATACACGATGCTGACGGCGCTGATCATCGCTACGACAGCGACCGCACTGGTATTAACCATCGCGGTCCTCACAGTCCTGACAGGCTGGTTCCCCCGGCTGGCGGCCCTGGCCGCGCTCAGCCTGGAGTCGCTCCTCTGCGGCGGCGAGCCGCCGCGGCTCAACCCGCGCGACCGGGCCGAGCTGATAGCCCGCCTGTGGGTCCCATAATTGGCCCCATGATGCGAGCCGGGGTATAATCACCCCACTATGACCGCAGTGGTCAAAGACCCACCGCGGCGACGCCGCGGCCAGGACACACGCGCACGCCTGATGGAGGCCGCCATAGGCGTCCTCGCCCGCTCCGGCTTCGACCGGGCAACGGTGGACGAGATCGTGCGGGAGGCAGGCTTCTCCAAGGGAGCCTTCTACGTCCACTTCGAAACCAAAGAGGACCTGTTCTGGGCTATGCTGGAGGAGCGCATCTCCCGCCAGCAGGAGGCGTTCCGCCAGACGGTGGCACACACCCAGCCCCTGGCCGATAACATGCGGATGATCCTGAGCGGGGTGTTCGGGCTACTGCGCGATGACCCGCTATGGGGCTCTCTATACGCGGAGTTCGCCGCCCACGCCTCCCGCAACGAGAAGGTGCGCCAGCGGCTGGCAGCGATGTACGAACGCTGGCGAGAGTTGATCGTAGATCTACTCAGCGCCAGCCGTGATGCCGGACGCACACGCAAAGACATCGACTTGCAGTTCGCCGCCACTCTTCTCATCGCTACTGTTGAGGGCAGCATCATGCAGTCGCACTTGGCGCCGGAAACCGTGCGCCTGGAAGCGATGCTGGAGCCGCTAACGCGCACGCTATCCGAGTGGCTGGCGCCGGACTAGAGAGCCGCCGACTTCAGTCGGCGGGGTTGCTCTATCCCGCCTCCCCTTTCCCCCTGCCCGGCGCTATCTCCCGCAACGCCTCAAGCATGCCCGACTGCGCGGCCTCACGGGCGACGCGCAGAGCGCTGTAGATTGCGCGGGCGTCGCTGCGGCCGTGGCCGATGAACACGAGCCCGTTCACGCCCAGCAGCGGCCCGGCGCCGTACTCTCGGTAGTCCAGCTTCTTGCGCATCTGATTGAAGGCGGGCATAAGGGCCAGACCCGCCGCCGCGTACCAGGGGCGGCTCTTGATGGCAACCCGGAGTTGACCCATGATGAAGTCCGCCATCCCCTCCATCGTCTTGATGACAACGTTCCCCGTGAAGCCATCGGTGACGATGACGTCGGCGATACCGGTGGGGACGTCGCCTCCCTCTACATTTCCGATGAAGTTGAGGTCGCTCCCGGCCAGCAGCTCGTAGGCCTCCTGGGCCAGGGTGCTCCCCTTCGCCTCCTCCTCGCCGATGTTCAGCAGCGCCACCTTAGGCCGCTCCACATCCCACACGTGCCGCATGTAAGCGGAGGCCATCCCCGCGAACTGGAGCAGGTAGTTCGGCTTGCAATCGGCGTTGGCGCCCACGTCCAAGAAGGCGGTGAGCTTCCCTGAGAGCGGCATGAGAGCCACCAGCGTAGGCCGCTCGATCCCCTTGATTCGGCCCAGGTACATGATAGCGGCGGCCATTATCGCCCCGGTGTTCCCGGCCGAGACGAAGGCGCCGGCCTCCCCCTGCTTCACCATCCGCAGGCCCACAACGATGGAGGAGTCCTTCTTGTGACGAGCCGCCTGGGCGGGCTTATCGTCCATCTCGATCACCTCCGAGGCGGGAACGACGGTGATCGTATCGGGCTTGGGCCCGCGCCGCGCCAGGCAGGCGACGATCTCCTCAGGCTGCCCCACGAGGGCAACGCGTACGCCCAGCTCCTTGGCGGCGCGAACCGCCCCGGCCACGATCTCCGTTGGGGCATTATCGCCGCCCATGGCGTCCAGGGCTATGGGGGGCTCATCGGTCACGTCATCCCGCCTCGGCGATGCGGTGGAAACTTGTCACGATGCGCTTGAAGAGCTTCCGTTTGCTCTTCCAGTCATCCCAGCCAGCCCATTCGCAAGAGCACGAGAGAATCCAGCCAGTCAGGGCATCCACCATGTACACGTTATAGAAGACGGGCTCGTCCACACTGTACTGGTAGTAATACCTAACTGCTTCCAAACCATCAATGGCTAGGGGTCGGTGAGGGCGACTGCCGTACACAGGTAGGAAGGGCTTATCACCGCAATATAGCTCCAGGGGTGTCATGGGTTCCTTGAGGCGCAAGCGGGTGACTTCAGTTGTCCTGCTCCATTCTTGGCCTTCCCCGGAATCGGGT
>CAJXNA010000022.1 GCA_913056415.1 uncultured Chloroflexota bacterium
GCTGCTCGTCGTCGCCAGCAAGGAGTAGCCCCTCACCCTCTTCGGGCTGTGGATGATCGTGCGGGCGCTACGCGGGCGGCGCAGGTAGCGCCCGAGGCCCCTTACAGCTCGAAGCGAGTGCCGACGCTGTTCTGGATGAACGCCTCAGGGAAGCTGGCCGCCAGGGCGTGAACCGCGCGCCAGCCGGTGCAGTGCGCCGGCACGATAACCTCCGGTGCCAGCTCCGCTAGCGCTTTGCAGGTAGCCGGTATGATCGGCTCGAACAATGGGCCGTTCAGGTGGAACCCGCCGATCACCGCGTACACCTGCTCCACGCCTGTCAGCTTTCGCGCGTACCGCACGATGTTGACTATCCCGGCGTGACCGCAGCCCGTCATCACCACTAGCCCCTTATCGCGAACGTTCAACACCGCGGCCTGGTCGTCCAGGATGAGCGGGTCCGGCTGCCACTCCTCATCCCGGAACGCCTGGTGCACCGGAAACCCCTTCTTGAACCCCGTGCTACGGTCCACCTCCCCCGTGACCAGAAGCGAGCCGTCCAGCAGGAACGAGGGCTGCCTCTCCTCGACGATCTCGAACCCGGCGCCCCGCAACGCTGAGCTGCTGGTCGAAGGCAGCTCGAACGGCTCGCGGCCGGGGATCGTGATGCGGCGGCGGCTCCAGAACTCAGGGTGTATGATCACCGGCAGATTGGCCCGGCCCAGAGCGCGCACCAGGCCGTCCAGCCCCGTCGTGTGGTCGAAGTGGCCGTGGCTGAGGACGATCGCCTCGATCCCCTTGGGCGAAACGCTCAGCCGCCGCATGTTCTCGGCCAGGCCGTCCGGCGTCAGCCCCGCGTCGAACAGGACGCGGCGCTCGCTGCCGTTCTTCCGGATCGTGATCAGGGCGGAGAAGCCGTGCTCCGCCAGGGGCGCGTCGAACGTCTCGGAGCCCTCCAGGAACGCGGCCCGCAGGCGCGGCGCCGTGGTATCGCCTAGCGACGGCCGCTTCGCCGGCCCCTGGTCTGGGAGCAGCATATCGCAGGCGTTGTCCACCAGCGTTGTGATGTGGACCGAGTCTACGGGCTCCAGCGGGACAGGCGGCATTCTGCCTGCCGCCTCACTTGCCCTTCCCAGACAGCGACAGCAACAAGTTCACCAGGGTGCGGGTGGGGATGCCGCTGGCCCCCTTCACCCAGGCCCCCTTGTCCTTGCTGAAGCTGTCCGTCGGCGCCATATCGATGTGTACCCAGGAGCTGTCCTCCGCGAAGAAGTGAAGGAACTTCGCGGCGGTGATCGCCCCCCCGTAGCGGTTGCCCGTGTTCTTGATGTCGGCCACGTTGCTCTTCAGCGACTCGCGGTACTCGTCGATGAGGGGGAAGCGCCACATCCGCTCGCCGCAGGCCTCGCCCGCCTTGACCAGCGCCTCGGCCAGGGCGTCGTCCGTGGCCATGAAGCCGGTAGCGCCCGGGCCAAGCGCGATCTGCATCGCCCCCGTCAGCGTCGCCACATCGATGATCGGCGACAGCTTCTCCTGGCGGGCGTAGCAGATGGCGTCGGCGAGGACGAGGCGGCCCTCGGCGTCCGTGTTTATCACCTCGATCGTCCTGCCGTTCATCGCCCGCAGGACGTCGCCCGGCTTCGTCGCCGAGCCTGAGGGCATGTTCTCGGTAGCGGGGATGATAGCCGTCACGTTGACCGGCGCCTTTAGCTTGCCCAGCACCCACAGCGCGGAGATGACGGCCGCCCCGCCTGACATATCGCCCTTCATCTCCTCCATGCCTGCGGCCGGCTTGATTGAGATGCCGCCGGAGTCGAAGGTTATCCCCTTCCCCAGCAGACCGATGGTGTCCCGTGCGTCGCCGCCGCGGTAGCGTAGGACGATGAGCTTGGGGGGCTGGACGGAGCCGGCGGCCACGCCCAACAGGGCGCCCATACCCATCTTCTCCATCTCGGCCCGCTCCAGCACCTGACACTCTATCCCGGCGTCCTTGGCCAGCGATTGCGCTCGCTCCGCCATCAGCGTGGGCGTAAGCTGGTTTGCGGGCTCATTCGCCATGTCGCGGGCGTGGTTTGTGCCCTGGCCCAGGATGCGGCCGCGCTCCGCCCCGCGCCTGAGCGCCTTCAGCTTGGACTCCTCGAACTCCACTAGAGTGACGGTATCGATCTGCTTCCGGTCCTCGTCCGGCTTCTTGAGCCGGTCGAAGCGGTACAGCCCCATCATCGCCCCCTCGGCGATCGCCTGGGCGCAGGCCTCGGGGTCCAGCCCCGCGATACCCGCTCCGTGCACGATAGTCGCCACCGTGGAAGCGCCAGTGCGGCGGAGGCGTCGCAGGGCGGTTCCGGTCACGTCGCGGACGGTATCCAGATTGAAGCCTTCCTGCTTGCCCAGGCCCACCACGAGCACGCGGGGTGTGGGCAGCTTACCCAGCGTATGGATGAGGGTGAGCTCGCTCTTCTTCCCCTTGATCTCGCCCTCGGCGATGAGCTGGCTGATGGCGCCGTCCAACGCCTTATCGACGGCGCCCGTGCCGCCGCCGGGGCTCGTCACCCCTTCGAACAGGTTGACTATCACAGCTTTGGCCGGGTGCTGGGCCAGGTCGCCCTTTTCGACCTTGATCTCCACGGACTACTCCCTTCTCTTTAGCGCATCGTCATCATAGCTAGGGCCGTAGCCAGGGTCAAAAGCGGTCTCGCCTTGAACACCCGTCGCTCCTGGCCCTAGAATGGATGCCTGGAACGGGGCTGTCCGGCGTGGTCGATTCGGGCGCCTCACCTTTACCGGTGCCGCTGGAATCATCCCAGGGAGCGATAGCACGTCGGTCATGTCGCAGAGCCTTCGCGATGCCGCGGTTGACTGTGGACGGGGGCCTTCCCGCCGAGTGAGCCGTGTCTGAGGCTCACTCCACCAGGCGCAACAGGCCCCTGTGGGGCCGATTCCTGGGCATGTTCAGCCGCCGCGACCTGGTGGAAGCCGTGGTCGTCGCTGTGGCCTTCCTCCTCTACTTCGCGGTTCGCGGCGCCGTTATCGACCGCCCGGAGACCGCCTACCGCCACGCCCTGGACGTGATCGATGCCGAGCGCTACCTGGGGATCTTCTGGGAAGACAATATGAACGCCTGGATCAAGGGCCGGCAGTTCTTGGCCCAGACGGCCAACATCGTGTACTTCTGGCTCCACTTCCCCCTGATCATCGTGTTCGGCATCTACCTCTACTACGGGCAGCGCAACAAGTACACGCTGATGCGGGACGCCTTCCTCACCTCCGGCGCCATCGCCCTGATCATCTACTGGCTCTACCCCGTGGCGCCGCCCTGGGCGCTGAATGAGCTGGCGGCCAGGTTCGATCCGAATGCCCCGTCCTACGTTACAGGCTTCTTCGACACGATGCAGGCCTACCTCGGGTACGGCTATCAGGCCCAGTCCACCCGTGCCTTCGTGAACCCCTACGCGGCGATGCCCAGCCTGCACTTCGGCTGGGACCTCCTGCTGGGCATCGGCATAGTGTGGGCGTCCTGGCGCCAGCCCTGGATGTGGTTCACTCTCCCTATCGGCATCTTCCTGCCGCTCAGCCAGATACCGGCGATCACCGCCACCGCCAACCACTTCTTCTTGGACGCCGCCGCCGGAGCCGTGGTCGCCCTCATGGGCTTCCCCCTCGCGCTGGCGATGCGCCGCTGGGCTTACCCGCGGCTCATCGGGGCGCTTGAGCGCTCGCCCTGGCCCGCTCTACGGGGGTGGCTCCCGGCTGATACCGGCGACTCCGGCGAAGTGGGGCCCCAGGCGGGGATCGGCGGCTGAGAAGTCGGGCGCCGGTTCAGTTGGCTAGTTCTGGTGTTCGTACGTGGGCAGAGGTGTCAGGCTGGCGTACACCTCCACGGTTAGCTCACTGACGTGGGGCAGCCAGCGCTCCCAGTCCTGACGGGCCACCCTCGCCTGGGCGCTGGCCATCGCGCCCTGGACTGCATCCTCGTCCGCGAACTCGTAGAGCGCGGTCCAGTTGGCGCTTCCGCGTTTCCAGTCGCTCCGATAGGCGCGCACGATTCCCGGTATGTCCAGCACGTGTGGTAGGTGAGTACTTGTGTACCATTGCTCGAACTCCCCCATCACCTCTGGATCGAGGTTGGCGCGGACGACCAGATAGGGTTTAGACCCGAACATCAGAACCCCTCCGGGTTGAACTTGCGATCGAACGAATCGATGAAGGCCTGCACCCGCTGCTCGTCAAACTCGTCCAAGGCGTCCAGGGTGCGCCAGGCCGTGAGAGCGATGGGGTGCTCCATGCCGGAGTAGGGCGCCATCAGGATCAGCTTCCCGTCGGCCACGTTCTCCTCCGTGATAGCGGCTAACTGGTCGCGGAGCTCCTTGCACCCCGTATCGTCCAACGGTGCCTCTCCCGCCGAGCAGTCGTACAGGAGGACGACGCCACCGTGCTCCATGTTGTGAGGAAGAACCTCTTTCGCAACGGGGAGGTCATGGACACCCCATTCAGCGGGCGCCGGCGCGTGCGGACCCGTGGTCGGCGGATCGCTGTTGTAGGAGTCGTACGTCTGACCTGACGCCAGGTGTTCGCGGTCCTGCTCTTCGAACGTCTGGACCGGGAACGGATAATCGGGCCGGCTGTCACCGCCGCTGCTGAGCAGGACAACGACGGCCACCACCGCCAGCACGCCCAGCGACCCGAAGATCAGGCCTGGGTGGCGAAGCCTGAAGCTAGACACGGTTCGCTATCGCTAACTGCTGAACCACATCCGCCACCGACGGTTCGATCTCTTTGGACGTGTCAACCTTTATGTGCGGCCGCTCTATCGGCTCCATATCTCTCCGCATCCTATCATATACGGCTACCGTCGCCTCCGAGGCGTCTTGCCGGTCGTCGCCGCGGGCGCGCCCCTCCAGCCGCTCTCGGGCAACGTCCGGCGGCGCCTCCGTCTGCACGATGACGAGGCGGGCCCCGGCCTCTTCAGCGATCTCGTACAGCGGCCGGCGATGCTCCTCCTTGAGGCTGGTGGCATCGAGGACCGCGCTCACGCCGCGGGCGAGGAGCCTTTTCAGAAGGGCGTGGACGGCCGCGAACAGCCGCTCGTTCTCCGCCGCGTCGTGCGCGGGTCTGGGAAACAGGGCCCTGCGCAGCGCGTCGCTGTTCAGGTGGGCCAGGGGGTAGCGGCTGCACAGCTCGCGACTGAAGTAGCTCTTGCCGCTGCCGGGCAGCCCGGTCACGAGCACCAGCGATAGTGTCGGCTGCGACGCCGGGACTCCCCCCAGCGAAGACTCCAGCTTGGCGACGTCCTCGTCAAGCGTGGGGTTGGACGCGGCGGCGGAATGAGAGCCGACCGCCGCGGCCGCCGCCGCGACGGGCTGGCCGGAAAAGAAGGCTACGCCCACGAAGCCTGGCCCGGTGTGGGCGCCCATCACGCTGGTGAACTCCGTGATCAGGAGCTCATCCGGCTGAAACCGCTGGCGCACGGTGTCAGCCAGGTCGCCTGCCGCTGCCGGCGCGTCGGCGTGCATCACCGCCATGTGCAGTGGCCGCTCCTCGTCCAGTCGCTCTTCGATGCGCGTCAGCAGACGGCTGATGGCGCGGGGCATGGCGCGGACGCGTTCCACGGCCCGGATCTCCTCACCCTCCGCGACGAGGATGGGCTTGATCCGGAGCAGAGAGGTAACCCAGTGTATCACCGCTGGCACGCGGCCGCTCTTGGCCACATAGCGGAGCGTGTCCAGCACGCCCAGGAGGTGGGCGCGGGAGGCGACCTCCCGGACCACCGCTTCGGCTTCGTCCCTGCTGGCGCCGGCCTGCGCTGCCCTCGCCGCCGACAGCACGGCGAAGCCATGGCACATCGCCAGGCAGTGAGAATCGACCACTCGGACGGGGAAGTGCGGCATCTCCTGGCGAGCCATCTCGGCCGCGTTGTTAGCGGAGCTGTAGGTGCCGCTGAAGGCGGAGGGGAGAGTGATGCAGAGTGCCGATTCGGCGGTTGTGGCGGCCTGGCGGAACGCTTCCAGGAACGCCGCTGGCGCGGGAGAGGCCGTTGTGGGGAACTTTCGGGATGTGCGGAGCAGATCGTAGAACTCCCTGCTGGTAAGACGGCCGTCATAGTGGAGTTCGCCGTCAAACAGGAACGTCAGCGGGACGGTCGTGATTTGGTGCGCTCGCAGGATGTCCGCGGGCAGACAGACGGAGCTATCGGTTACTATCGCAACCTTCGCCATATAAGATGATTCCGGACAATTCACTTGGGGCCGATTCCCCGAATCAGTATACTGGGCCTCATTGCCTCCGTCACTGGGCCTATGCTATACTCGCTCTGACGAAAAAGAGGAGGAAAGACGCAGAGGCGCAGCCGCGCGAAGCATGCTGACCAAGACGGAGAAAGAAGAGATCACGAGTAGCACTCGTCTGCATGCGTCCGACACAGGTTCGACGGATGTGCAGGTAGCGCTCCTGACAGAGCGGATCCGCCAGATGACGGACCACCTGCGGATCCATCGGAAGGACCACCACTCGCAGCGCGGCTTAATGAAGATCGTGGGACGGCGACGCCGGCTCTTACGCTACCTTAGCCGTCGAGAGCCAAACCGTTACAAGGCGCTGATCGCCGCACTGGGCATCCGCAAGTAGACGGACCCTCTTTCGCTCTTCCCCAAGCGATACTCCTCCCAGAACAGGCTGTAGATCACAACCGCTGCGCCGCCAGAGCGCCACGCTATGCAGCTGACATACACGCAAGAGTATCTGGGTACTCTATCAGCTAGTCACCCTAAGAATAGGAGTGACGGGAGGTTTCACACAGCATGACTGAAAAGTTCAGCCGCACCATAGGCGGCAAAGAGTTGAGCATGGAGGTAGGCGGCGTAGCCGGTCTGGCCAACGGGGCCGTCGTCGTCCGTTACGGCGATTCGATGATCCTGGTCACCGCCTGCATGGGCGCACCCCGTGAGGGGATGGACTTCTTCCCCCTGACCATAGACTACGAGGAGAGGCTATACGCGGCGGGCAAGATACCCGGCAGCTTCTTCCGCCGCGAAGGACGGCCCACCAGCCAGGCGATCGTCACCTGTCGCCTCACCGACAGGCCGCTGCGGCCGCTCTTCCCCAAAGGTATGCGGAACGAAACCCAGGTGATCGGCACCGTCCTCTCCGCCGACCAGGAGAACGACCCTGACATTCTGGCGATCACCGGCGCCTCCGCCGCCCTCGTCATATCCGATATACCCTTCGACGGACCCATAGCCGGCACCCGCGTCGGCTACCTCAACGGCGAGTTCGTGGTCAACCCCACCTTCGCCCAGCTCAATGACAGCGATATAGACCTCGTGGTAGCGGGGACCCGCGACGCGGTGGTCATGGTAGAGGCCGGCGCCAACGAGGTGCCCGAGTCGCTGATACTGGAGGCGATACGCATCGGCCAGGACGTCAACGCGGAGCTCATCAGCCTCCAGGAGGAGATGGTCGCTAAGGTGGGCAAGCCGAAGGCCCAGGTGGAGACGAAGACCCTCCCCGACGAGGTACGCTCCGCTGTCGAGGAGTTCGTCCGCAGCCGCAACTGGGACCTCATCTCCGGCGCTAAGGACGAGCGAAGCGAGGGGATGTCCGAGCGTCGGAAGGAGCTCGTCGAGGCGCTGGGCGAAACCCACCCCGAGGACGAGCTCAAGTCCGCCCTCTCCGAAATAACCAAGGCCACCGTCCGCTCCCGCATCCTGAGCGAAGGCCGGCGGCCCGATGACCGAAAAACGGACGAGATCAGGACCCTGAGCAGCGAGGTCGGTCTCCTTCCCCGCACTCACGGCTCCGGCCTGTTCAGCCGCGGCGAGACCCAGGTCCTCACCGTCACCACTCTGGGCTCCATGGGCGAGCAGCAGAAGCTGGACAGCATCGAACCGGAAGAGACCAAGCGCTTCATGCATCACTACAACTTCCCCCCCTTCTCCGTCGGTGAGGCCCGATTCCTCAGAGGGCCCAGCCGCCGCGACATCGGCCACGGCGCCCTGGCGGAGCGGGCGCTGCTGCCGGTAGTGCCCAACGAGGAGGAGTTCCCCTACACCATTCGCCTCGTATCGGAGGTGCTCTCCAGCAACGGCAGCACCTCCATGGCCAGCGTCTGCGGCAGCACCCTCTCCTTGATGGACGCCGGCGTTCCCATCAAGGCCCCGGTTGCGGGAGTCGCCATGGGCCTCATCAAGAGCGATGACGACTACCGCGTACTTACCGACATCGCCGGCCTTGAGGATGCCATGGGCGACATGGACTTCAAGGTGGCTGGCACGCCCAAAGGCATCACCGCCATGCAGATGGACATCAAGGTCAAGGGCATCACCGCCGAGATCATGGAGACAGCGCTCGCTCAGGCCCGCGAGGCGCGAGAGGTCATCCTGAGCAATATGATGGAGACGATCCCGGAAGCGCGAGAGGAGCTCTCGCCCTACGCACCGCGGATGTTCCGGATATCCATCTCCCAGGAGAAGATCGGCGCCGTCATCGGCCCCGGTGGCCGCGTCATCCGTTCCATTATCGAAGAAACGGGCTGCAGCATCGATGTCGAGGACGATGGCACTGTGTTCGTGGGTTCACCCAACGAGGAGCAGGCGCGTAAGGCGATAGCCATCATCGAGGGCTTGACTAAAGACGCGGAGCTGGGTGAGGTATACACCGGCAGGGTTACCCGCCTCACCTCCTTCGGCGCCTTCGTGGAGATACTGCCCGGTAAGGACGGCCTCGTCCGTATGGCTGACCTGGCGGAAGCGCCCGTGCGCCGCGTCGAGGATGTAGTTAACGTCGGTGACGAAATCATGGTGATGGTCATAGAAGTAGATGACCTCGGCCGTGTCAACCTCTCCCGCCGCGCCGTGCTAGAGGACCTCTCCCCTGCGGAAGCGCTGGAGGCGTCCAAGAAGGCACAGATGGCTGACGTCGGCGGGCGCCGTGGCCCCGATCGCGGCGGCAGGCCTCCGCGCCGGGACGGCGGCGGTGGCCGTGGTGGCCGTGGTGGTGGCGGTGGCAGTCGTGGTGGCCGTGGTGGTGGCGGTGGCGGCCGGCAGTTCGGCGGCGGTGGTGGTGGCGGCGGCCGGCAGTTCGGCGGCGGCGGTGACGGCAGGCCGCGAGGAGGCGGATACGGCGGACGCTCCCAGCGACCCCAGCCCCCGCAACAGCCGGATGGCGGCGGTTTCCGGCGCAGCCCTGGCGATCCTCTACCGCCTCCTCCCAGCCCACCCGGGAGGCGCTGGTAGAATAGCTGCGGAGTCGCTCTATGCCCATAAAGGTCGTTGTCAGCGGCACAGGCAAAATGGGCCGCCAGGTCCTGGCTGCCGTATGCGCCGAGCCCGACCTGAAACCTGTGGGTGTCCTCTCTCGCCTCGCCGCCGAAGAGTACCTGCCGCTCCCTGACGGCTCCGATCTCGTCCCCTTCGGCGCAGACCCTGCCGGCCTGTTCACCCGCACCCGGCCTGACGTCGTAGTCGACTTCACTAATGCGGATCACACCCCCTCGGTGGCCCGTGAGGCGCTGGAAGCGGGGGCGCGTCTCGTCATCGGCACCTCAGATCTGTCCGAAGCGTTCCTGAATGAGCTTGATCGCGAGTGTCGCGAACGTAAGCTTGGCGCTGTAGTCGCGTCCAACTTCGCCCTGGGCGCCGTCGTAATGGCCCACCTTTCGAAGGTCGCCGCCCGCTTCTTCGATCACGCCGAGATCATTGAGATGCACCACGAAAGCAAGGTCGACTCCCCGTCTGGGACGGCTTTGGCCACCGCCCGCAGGATGGCCGAGGGCCGCGAGGGGCGCTTCCAGCGGCCGCCCACACAGCGCGAAACGCTTGAGGGCACCCGCGGCGGTGCCGTTGACGGCGTCACCATCCACAGCGTGCGTCTCCCCGGTCTGGTCGCCCACCAGGAGGTGATCTTCGGCGGGCTCGGTGAGACCCTGACCATCCGTCACGACTCCAACAGCCGTGAAGCGTTCATGCCGGGCGTGATACTGGCGATAAAGGATGTGATGGAGCGTCAGGACGTCGTCCACGGCCTGGAGAGATTGATCGGCCTGGAATAGCCCGCGCCGATCCATGAGGCCCAAGTCGCCGGACCATAGAACACAGGGCTCTTGATTCGTGACCCCAAGAGGATGCTATCATTCTAACCTGAGAATGATAGGTCGGATTAGACCGTGGCTGGCAAGACGATAGTCGTCCTCGGCGGTGGCGTCGGTGGCTTGGTGGCCGCCAACCGCCTGCGGAGGTTGCTTCACCGCGAGCACCGCGTCATCCTCGTAGACCACAACGTCTGGCACAGCTTTGCACCCGCCTATACGGCCGTCATGCTGGGCCAGAAGGTCGCCGGGCAGATCAGCCGCGACCTGCGCCGCCTCAACCGTAAGCGGATCGAGTTCATCGCCGACGAGATCACCGGCATCGACCCCGCCAAGAAGACCGTGCACCTGACCGGCCAACAGCTCACCTACGACTACCTGATCGTCGCCTTGGGCACCCAGTACACCGCGGGCGATATCAGCGGCTTCGGTACCGCCTACACCTACTACACACTGGAGGGTGCGGAAGGCCTGTGCGAGGAGCTCGCCAATTTCACGTCTGGCCGCATCGCTATCGTCGTTCCGGGCCTGCCCTACAAGTGCCCCGCCGCCCCCTACGAAGGTGCGCTTCTCCTGGACCACTACTTCCGCCGCAGCCGCCTCCGCACAGAGGTAGAGATACGGCTGTTCACCCCGGAGCCCGGGCCTCTGCCCGTGGCCGGCAAAGCCATAGGCGAGGCGGTGACGGAGCTCCTAGCCGGCCGCGAGATCTGGTACAGCCCCAGCAGCCGTCTACAGGCAGTAGACCCCGAGGCGAGGAGGCTGACCTTCGAGGATGGCATCGACGCTCCCTACGACCTCCTCATCGGCGTGCCCCTGCACGAGGTCCCGACCGTCGTGCGCGAGGCCGGCCTGGCTCAGGAAGGCGGCTGGGTCAGCGTGGACCGGGAGACGCTGGCCACATCGTTCGAGGGTGTGTATGCGATTGGCGATGTCACCGGCATACCGCTCGCCAACGGCCTCCCGCTGCCTAAGGCGGGAGTGTTCGCGCACGGCGAAGCTGAGGTCGTAGCGCGCAACATCGCCGCCGAGATCAACGATGGTGAGACCCGCTGGGCGTTCGGTGGAGAAGGCTCCTGCTTCCTGGAGACCGGCTACGGCAAGGCGGCGTACGTGACCGGCAACTTCTACGCCGAGCCTGACCCGGATTTGAAGATGCGCCAGCCCAGCTTTCTCTGGCGCTGGGTGAAAGAAGGCTTCGTCCGAACCTGGCTCTGGCGCTGGTTCTAGACGCCGCCCACACAGACGATCCGCTGCCGCAGAGTAAAGCTTTCCGCTTGCGGGGCGCACCGCCTCCCGTTGCGGCTCAAACTCCAATCGGCTAACATGGTCGCGCCGCAGCCGAATCTGACGGCTGCGCTGTATCCCGAGAGTGAGTACGAATGGCCAAGGATTACAACGTCGCAGTAGTCGGCGCCACCGGCCTTGTGGGGCAGGAGTTCCTCAAGCTCGTCCTGGAGAGAGGCTTCCCTATTAAGGAGCTGCGCCTCCTCGCCTCCAACCGCTCGGCGGGGCGCCGCGTCACCGTGGGCGAATGGGATCTGGAGGTAGAAGAGACCAACTCCAAGTCCTTCGCCGGCGTGGACATCGCCTTCTTCTCCGCCACCACGGAAGTCTCCAAGCAAATAATCCCCGCCGCAGTCAAGGCCGGCGCCGTCGTCATCGACGATAGCGCTGCCTGGCGCATGGAGCCGGACGTCCCCCTGGTTGTGCCGGAGGTGAACGCCGATGACCTGGAGGGTCACAAGGGGACCATCTCCATCCCCAACTGCCCCACCACGCCCCTGGTACATACGCTCTGGCCCCTCCACACCGCCAACCCAATTAAGCGCATCATCGTCGATACCTACCAGTCGGTTTCGGGGCACGGCGCCAAGGCGGTTCAGGAGCTTACCGACCAGACCCGCGCCGTGCTGGACGGCAACAGCGCCACCGCCCACGTCTTCCCTCACCAGATCGCCTTCAGCCTGCTGCCCCACGTGGACGTCTTCCTGGGCAGCGGCTACACCAAAGAGGAGTGGAAGATAATCAACGAGACCAAGAAGATCATGCACGAGCCCGATCTGGCGATATCCGCCACCTGCGTTCGTGTGCCCGTATACGTCGGGCACTGCGAGGCTGTGCATGTGGAGTTCAGCCACCCCATCACCCCGGAAGACGTGCAGACTATCCTCCGCGATACCCCCGGCGTGACAATCCAGGACGAGCCGTCCGTGAACCTATACCCCACGCCCAGGGGCGTTGTCGGCAAGGACGACACGTTCGTGGGACGCATCCGCCAGGACGCTTCCCATCCGATGGGAATCGCCCTGTGGATCGCCAGCGATAACCTCCGCAAGGGCGCCGCCCTCAACGCGATCCAGATCGCGGAAGAGCTGGTCGCCCGCCGCCTGATATAGGAGATGTCCATGGAGATCGGACGCCTTCTCACCGCTATGGTCACCCCCTTCGACGACGAGGGGCAGGTGGACTACGAGCAGGCGCGCCGGCTGGCCCGCGCCCTGCTCGATTCCGGCAGCGACGGCCTGGTGATCGGTGCCACCACCGGTGAGGCGCCGACGCTGACCCATGAGGAGAAGCTGAAGCTGTTCGCCGCCGTCAAGCAGGCGGTCAACGGCCGCGGTGCCGTCATCGCTGGCACCGGCACCAACGACACTTCGGCCAGCGTCGAACTGTCCCAGGAGGCGGAGCGCATCGGCGTCGATGGCCTCCTGCTCACCGTGCCCTACTACAACAAGCCCACACAGGACGGTCTCTACCGCCACTTCGAGGCGATCGCCCGGGCGACCAGACTGCCCTGCATCCTGTATAACATCCCCTCACGCACCGGCGTTAACATGACGGCGGAGACCACTCTGCGCCTCTCGCGGGTGCCCAACATCGTAGGAATCAAGGAGGCCTCAGGCGATCTCGCTCAGATCGCCCGCGTCATCGACGACGCGGGCGAGGACTTTCGCCTGTGGAGCGGTGATGACGCCCTGACCCTGCCCATCCTCGCCCTCGGCGGCTACGGCGTCATCGCCGTGGTCTCCCACCTCACCGGCGCCCAGCTGCAACGGATTATCGACGACTACCTCGCCGGTCGCACGGCTGAAGCCGCACGCGGCCATCGGCGCCTCCTGCCCCTAATGCAGACCCTGATGACCGTGGCCAGCAACCCGGCCCCCGTGAAGTACGCCCTCAACCAGGTCGGCTTCCCGGTCGGCGCGCCCCGGCTGCCGTTGGTGGAGCCGGACGGGGAGGCAGCCGAGCGCATCGTGGCGGAGGTGCGGCGCAGTCGGATAGACTTAGTGGTGGCGGTTTAAGAGAAGGAAGGAGCTACGAATGGCGAGCATGTTTATTAAGCACCGCGTGGCGGACTACGCCAAGTGGAAGCCCGTCTTCGACGAGCACGAAGCTTTGCGGACAGAGTACGGCACTACCGCGCATAGTCTGCACCGCGACGCCGACGATCCCAACGTCATCATCATCGCCTTTAGGGTGACGGACATAAACCGGGCGAAGGAGTTCGCCGCCTCCGAGGAGCTGCGCTCAGCGATGGAGCGGGCCGGAGTGCAGGGTCCACCGGAGATCTGGTTCGCGGATGACGTCGAGGAGAAACGCTACTAGTCCTCGGCGCAGCCAGGAGGTTACTGATGCGCTTTCCCATCCGCATGAGCCTGCTGTGGCGGCCGTTCCTGCTGCCCTTCGGGGGCACGTCGCAGCGCTCCTACGTTGAGCTGGAGGACGGGGTGCTGCACGTGCGCCTCGGCTGGCTGTTCGACCATCGCTTTCCCCTGACCCAGGTGGAGGCGGCGTCGCCCTCTCACTGGCCGCTGTTGGGCGGTATCGGCTGGCGCACGAACTTCCGCGGCACCGTGGGCCTGATCGGCACCTACGCCAACGTCGTGGAGATCCGGTTCAAGGAGCGCCAGCGCCTGCGTATGCTCCTCCCCACGTCCTGCGAGCGCCTCTACCTCTCTCTACAGAAGCCGCGTGACTTCATCAACGCCCTGCAAGAAGCCACCGCTGGTGGAGCCCCGGCGGAGCCGGTGGCCACAGCGCCGAAGGCTCGGAAGCGGCGTCGCAAGAGGAGCGGCTAGCCGGCCTCCCGCGCCCGCACGAACGCCTGCCAGCGCTTCCGCAGCTCCGACTGGCCCCAGTTATAGCCCACGGCGTCACCCACACTGTTCGCCACGTTCGCCGAGCCGATGTAGAACACGGCCATCGTCCCGAAGAACGCCAGCGCCGTCCACCAGTTGACCCCGGAGAACGCCAG
>CAJXNA010000023.1 GCA_913056415.1 uncultured Chloroflexota bacterium
GAACGTCGCCCGATCCACGTGACGCTGCTCGCGCGTAAGAGGGCGACCCTCCGCGAGCCACTTCTGGAAGCCGCCATTCAGCACCTTGCATTCCGCATGGCCGTAGTAGTCCAGCGCCCACCACAGGCGCGCGGCGTACAGCCCGCCGAAGCCGTCGTAAGCCACCACCGTGTGCTCGTCGCCGATCCCGTGCGCCGCCATCACCTCCGCGAACCTCTCCGGCGGCATCAGGTGGTCCGGGTTCTCCGCGTCCTTCAGGTAGTGGTTCACCTTCAGCCCCACGGCGCCGGGGATGTGCAACCGTTGGTAGGCCGCGAACTCGTCGCAGTCAACGATACGGATTGTGGGGTCGTCCAGCCGTTCGGCTAACCATTCCGTCGTCGCCAGCAGCTCCGGCCGCGGGTAGCCGCTCACGCTGACGTCTCAGCCCCCAGCGCCGCCGGCCAGGGCGGGGAGGATGGAGAGCGTATCGCCCTCCTTAACCGCCGTCTCCAGCTTGTCCAGGAAGCGGATGTCCTCATCGTTGAGGTAGATGTTCACGAACCGGTGGAGCTGACCATCGGTGACGATCTGCTCCCTGAAGCCGGGGTAGCGGCTCTCCAGGTTGTCCAGCAGCTCCCCCACGCTGGCGCCTTCCCCTTGCACGGAGCGCTGTCCGCCGATCAGCTTCTGAAGGTTAGCCGTAATCCGCACCTCTATCATCATCTCGCCTCCTAGTTTCCGTCGTGGCTGGGGAAGGGCGCTCCGCAGAACTCCACGTAGTCGATGAGCTCCGTGACCGTGGGGTCGTCGCCGCACAGCGGGCACTTGGGGTCGCGCCGCAGCTTCACCACCCGGAACTCCATGGAGAGCGCGTCGAACAGGAGCAAGCGACTGGACAGCGAATCACCGATCCCCAGGATCAGCTTGAGCGTCTCGATCGCCTGGATGGAGCCGATGACGCCGGTGAGGGCGCCCAGTACGCCGGCGTCGGCGCAGCTGGGGACGAGCCCCGGCGGGGGCGGCGCCGGGAACAGGCAGCGGTAGCAGCCCTGGCCCGGGATGAACACCGTTGCCTGACCATCGAACAGGAGGATGCTGCCGTCCACCAGCGGCTTGCCGGCGAAGTAGCAGGCGTCGTTGACCAGGTAGCGAGTGGTGAAGTTGTCGGCCCCGTTGACGACGATGTCGTACTGGGGGATGAGCTCCATCGCGTTCTCGGAGGTGATGGGCCCATCGTGGATGACCACGTTGACGTCCGGGTTGTAGGAGAGCAGGGTATCCTTGGCGGACTGCGTCTTGGGCCGGCCCACGTCATCGTTGTGGTGGAGCACCTGGCGCTGGAGGTTGGACAGGTCCACGATGTCGAAGTCGGCGATGCCGATCGTGCCGACGCCGGCCAGGGCGAGGTAGAGAGCGGACGGCGAGCCCAGCCCGCCGGCGCCGACGATCAGCACCTTGGCCGCCATGAGCTTGCGCTGGCCCAGGGGCCCAACCTGGGGCATGATGATGTGCCGCGAGTAGCGGTTGACCTGGTCCTCCGTCAGAACCTGACCACCGGCGATCGCCGGGATCACGGCGATCTCGTCGCCGTCTTCCAGCGGCGTCTCCTTCCCCTGGAGGGAGTGCATCTCCTGGTTGTTAACGTAGATATTTATGTGGCCCGGCACCTCGTCCGATTCGTCGAAGATCATGTGGCGCAGCCCCGGGTACTGGCTTCCCAGGTTATTCAGCACCTCAGCCACGCTGCTCCCCTCCACGCGGACGTAGGTCTGGTTGCCCGCCAACCGCCGGAAGGGCGTGGGTATGTAGACCATTATCGACATGTGCTTTCTCCTCCCAGCCGGCATCGCTACGTCTCCATGGTGAGATAACGTTCGCCCGTGTCGGGCAGGACAGTGACCACTCGTTTCCCCTGGCCCATCTGCTTCGCTATCTTGAGCGCGGCCACCACGTTGGCCCCGGCGGAGACCCCGACCAGCAGCCCCTCCTCCCGCGCCAGTCGGCGGGACATATCGATCGCCTCCTCGTCACCCACGGACATGATCTCGTCCAGCACCTCGCGGTTGAGGATGCTGGGGGCGAAGCCGGCGCCGATCCCTTGGATAGCGGTAATGCCGGCGCGGCCGCCCTGAAGGACCGGCGAGCGGGCAGGCTCCACGGCGATTATGCGGACGTCCGGGCTCTGCGCCTTCAACACCTCGCCGACACCGGTGATTGTGCCGCCGGTGCCCACGCCCACCACGAAGGCGTCCAGCCTGCCGCCGGTTGCGTCCAGTATCTCCTTGGCCGTAGTACGACGATGGACGTCAGGGTTGGCGGGGTTCTCGAACTGCTGAGCCATGAAGTAGTTGGGGTTCTCGTTCATCATCTCCTGGGCGGCGTATACGGCGCCGGTCATCCCCTCGATGGCGGGCGTGAGGACGATCTCCGCCCCGTAGCGGGCCAGAAGGTCGCGACGGGCCAGGCTCATGTCCTCCGGCATCGCCACTATGAGGCGATAGCCCTTAACAGCCGCCACCATCGCCAGGCCGATGCCGGTGTTGCCGCTGGTCGGCTCCACTATCGTGTCGCCGGGCTTGAGCCTCCCCTCCCGCTCCGCCGCCTCCACCATGCTCAGGGCGATGCGGTCCTTGACGCTACCCGCCGGATTCAACGACTCCACCTTGCCCACCACCTCGGCCCAGCCCTCCTGGACCACACGGTTGAGCCGCACCAAGGGGGTGCCGCCTATCAGGTCAAGCACCGTCTCCGCGATCTTTCCGTCTTTGCTCATGCTTCCTCTCTTAGATGACGTACCGCGCGCTGCCCGCGCCCAACGCCCGATCTCGCTCCGCTAGGTCGGCGACAGTCGCGTTTTCCAGCACACCCAGGATCGCCTCACGGACGGCCTGCCACATATCTCGCTGCGCGCAGCCGCCACCTTTAAAGCAGGCGCTGGACTCGTCCAGACAATCGCTGGGCAGGATGGAGCCCTCCAGGGCCACGATCACCTCGCTCACCGGTATGGTCTCCGGGTCGCGGATCAGGGCGTGCCCGCCCTGGGGACCGCGCACGCTGCGGATGAAGCCGGCGCGGCGCAGCGTAGTGAGGAGCTGCTCCAGATACGACTCCGGGATGCTCTGGCGGGCCGCGATCTCGCCGCTCTGGGTCGGCTTCACCTCGCCGAAGTGATGCGCCAGCTCGATGAGCGCGCGTATGCCGTAATCGCCTTTAGTGGAAACCTTCATGCCTGACCTTCAGCGGAGCGAAAGTGGAGTAAACTGCTCAACAATCGTAGCATGCGCCGGTTCACGGTCGCAACGCGGCCAGCGGCGTCTACCGATTGACTGAAACTGCAGGGCTGAAGGTCTGCAGCTGCGATACTCTCCACTTTCGACATAGCTCTCACACTAAGAACAGCACCAGCGGCACCAGGAAGATGGCGCCCAGGAAGAACGCGAACTCCCGTCGACGCTGCGTTACCCGGTGCGCCACGCCGAGGATGACCCTCGAGTATGGCCGATAGAGCAGCAGCAGCACCAGCAGCGACACCACCGCGCCAACCGCCATCTGCGTGAAGACGATTGTGAACGCCCGCGGCGAGTCGAGGAGGAGCGCGGCGAACATCGTGTCCACCCAGGTGGATATGTTCGCGCCCATCACGTAGGGGATGATGCCGTCCCGGCGCACGTACCCCTTCAACGATAGCGGGATGAGGAGGGTGAGAGAGATCGAGACGGAGAGCGTCATCGTCGTTATGAGCAACCCCAGCAGGAACATCACCAGCGGCCGATGCAGCAGACGGGAGATGCGCTCCACGCGTAAGCTGGGCTGCTCCAGGTTGGGCAGCGCGCGGTCGAAGATGGCGAAGCTCGCCAGCATCAGCCCGATGCCGCCGGCGAACACCAGCAGCATCGGCAGGTTGCCCGTCGCCTCATCGGCGAGCGGCCGGAAGGCGAGGTCAGTGAAGCTGACCAGGAAACCCGGCGCCGAGACCTCCACCCCGTCCAGCCAGCCCTGCTCCAGCACCAACGAGCCCAGCGGCACCACCGGCGCGTAGATAGTGAACGTCGTGAGCATCGCCACCACGCCGATGAAGATGCCGTCAGCGGTGCGCCGCTTGCTCACGTAGTACAGGAACCCGATGAACAGGACGATGAACGAGGCGCCCATACGCGATCCGTTGAGCATCGCGAACGCCTCGCTGTCGCTGATCGTCCCCCCCGCGAACAGGCTCAGGGCGATAGCGGCCACCGGCGACCCGCTGAGGGCTCCGTAAGCACCCAGCCAGCCGAAGCCGAGAATGTTCGCCGACCCTTGGGCTGAGACGCCCGAAAGAATATCGGCGACGCCGCCGGCCGCGGCCCTCAGCACCTCCAGGGCGAGGATGAACAGCAGGAGCGCGCCCGCCGTGTAGACGACCCGCAGGAAGCCCTTCGCCAGCCGCAACCGGCCCCGACGACCAGCCTCCCAGGACGCCTGCGCCGGCACAGCCACCTGCGCCCCTGCCAGCCCATCGCCCAGGGCGGCCTCGGCGCTCCCATCTGGCACTCCGTCAGACGGCATAGCGCGGCGTTGTCCTCTCCTGCATCGCCCGAATCAGCTCCTCGGCCACCTCCGGCCGCGTGAACTCAGGCGGCGGCACCAGCCCCCCCTTCAGCATCTCCCTCACCTGCGTGCCCGATAGGATCACCCTGTCCTTCGCCTCATGGGGACACGTCTTGATGCTGGCCATACCGCCGCAGCTCTTGCAGAAGAACGTGTGATCAAAGAACATCGGCGTGATCCCCAGCTCCCCGGGGGCGAACTCGCTGAAGATGTGCTGAGCATCGTACGTGCCGTAGTACTCGCCCACCCCCGCGTGGTCACGGCCGACGATGAAGTGGGTGCAGCCGTAGTTCTTGCGGACCAGGGCGTGGAAGATCGCCTCTCGGGGCCCGGCGTAGCGCATCGCCGCCGGGTTCACCGAGAGATGCACCCTGTCCGCCGGGTAGTACAGATCCAGCAGCACCTCGTAGCAGCGCATGCGCACCTCTGCGGGAATATCGCTCGCCTTCGTCTCCCCCACCAGAGGGTGGAGCAGCAGGCCGTCGACGGTCTCAAGGGCGCACTTCTGGATGTATTCATGGGCGCGATGCACCGGGTTGCGCGTCTGAAAGCCGACGACGGTGCCCCAGCCGCGCTCTGCGAAGGCGGCTCGGGTCTGCGCCGGCGTCAGCCGATAATCCGGGAAGTCGTCGTGGGACGGAAGGTCGATGACGCGCAGCGGCCCGCCCAGGAGCACGTCACCCTGACGGTAGACGGCGGCGACGCCGGGATGGGCCTCATCGTCCGTACGGTAGACCGCTTTCGCCTCCCCCCGCTTGTCGTAGTCGAACGCTTCAGCCAGCTCCAGCACGGCAAGCACCTTGCCGCTTTCATCCGCCAGCGCTACGTCATCGCCCTCGCGCAGCTTCCCCGACTCCTCGCGGCTGACAGCCAGGGTGATGGGGATAGACCAGGGGAGACCGGACGACAGCCGCATGGACTCGACGACAGACTCGTAGTCGGCACGGCCCATGAACCCCCTTAGGGGACTGTAGCCGCCGTTGCCCAGCAGCTCCACGTCTGAGAGGGCGCGGGCGTTGAGGCGAAGTTTCGGCAGGGAGGCGGCCCGCTCCCTCAGCGCCTCTCTGTCCTCGCCCTTTACTGTCAGGTCTATGAGCTCGCCGCCGTGGGCGGGTATCGTCTCACTCATCACGTCGTCTGTCCTTAGGAATACGGGCCGCGGTCAGGCGGCCCGGTCTACATGCTCCTTGTGGCGCCTGACCTTTAGCTGTGCAGGCCACACTCCTTGTTCTCCGGGTTCTCCCACCACCAGCGGCCGGCGCGAATGTCCTCACCGGGCTTGATGGCACGGGTGCAGGGCGCACAACCGATGCTGGGAAAACCACGGTCGTGGAGAGCGTTGTATGGGACTTTCTTGGCGCGGACGTAGTCCCAGACCTGCTCCTCGCTCCATTCGATAAGGGGGTTCACCTTGGCCAGGCCGTTCCCCTCGTCCCACTCAACCGCCTCCATGTCGGTACGGGTCACAGCCTGAGAGGCGCGAAGGCCGGTCATCCACGCCTTCATCCCGGACAGGGCGCGGCGCAGCGGCTCCATCTTACGGATGCCGCAGCACTCCTTCCGGTTCTCGATGCTCTCGCGGAAGGAGTAAAACCCCTTCTCTCGCTCCAGCGCCTCCACCGCCTCGCGGTCTGGGAAGTAGCTATGAATGGGCACGCCATAGCGAACGCGAACCTGCTCCATCACCTCGTAGGTCTCTTCGTGCAGACGGCCGGTGTCCAGGGTGAACACCTTTATCTCTGGTGCCACCCTGGCGATCATCTCGATCATTACCACATCCTCCGCCCCGAAGCTGCTGGCGAAGGTGATCTCCGAGCCGAACCTATCCGCCGCCCAGCGTATGATCTCCTCAGCGGGCTTCCCCCTAAGCTGCCCGTTGAGCGCCTTCAGCTCCTCTGGGCTGTAGACAGCCGCAGTTACCTCACTGCTCACTTAATCCGTACCTCCTTGGAATACCTTCCTCAAACTGATGACCGCCTACAGGGCACATTCGCCCTCGCCGCGGATGACCTCGAACAGCTCATCCTTGCCCCAGTCCATGTATACGTCTATCTCCTCACTGATGGGGCCCACCTCCTTGAACTCAGTCAGGAGAGGATCGAAGTACTTAGGCCCCACGCGGTCGATGTAGTCCAGGAATGGCTCCCCATCCTGCCGCTCGTCCATGTAGACGCTGATGATCTTCTTGATCGCCTGCGGCGTTCGCTTGGCGGGGATGCGGGCGACGCGGGTGCCGAACTTGCCGCCGCCGATGTAGTTGCCGCCGCCCAGGAAGATGTCATAGCAGGGGATCTGCGTCTGACCCGCCTTGAAGGACGAGCCCTGAAGACCGATCGCCGCTAGGTGATGCATAGCGCAGCCGTTGGGGCAGCCGCTCACCTTGATCGTGATCTCCTGCACCAGCGGGTCGTCGATGCCCATCTCCATCATTGCGTCGCGCAGGGCGTATCCCGCCCCCTGCGAGGAGGTGATGCCCATCTTGCAGCTGTCCGTCCCCGGACAGGCGACGACATCGGCGATGAGCCCGGCCTCGGCGGCGCCCAGGCCGATGGCGGTGAGCTCGGCCTGGAGCGCGGGCAGCGCGTCCTCCCGTACCCAGCGCAGGACCAGGTTCTGATTCTGCTGCGTGCGGGCGGTGCCGCCGCTGAACCGCCGCATGATCTCGGCCAGGCCGCGGAACTGCTCCGGCGAGAGGTTGCCCATGGGCACGGTTACCGTGATCGCTACGTGACCTTCCTGCCGCTGCCGGCGCACGTTGGTCTTCAACCAGCGATCGAACTCAGGCGCTGGCTGCTGGCCGTTAACGGGCGGCTCACCGAGCGTCGGCCCCTCCGGCGCGAGTTGGGTGAGCGCCTCCATGTCTAGAGGCTCCTTGGCCCAGGGCTGGGCCAGTTCCTCATCCACCTGGCGCCGAAACTCCTCGATGCCTATCTTCTTGATGAGGAACTTCACGCGTGCCTTGGCCATGTTCTTACGCAGGAAGTTGGGCAGACCACCCTCCTTATCGAACACCTTGAGCATCGCCTCGGTCACGCGGATGTACTCCCCGTTCTCCACCGGCACGAAGTCGTAGATCGTGTCCGCCTGCCGGGGCATCGTGGAGAGGCCACCGCCCACGCGCAGCTCGAAGCCGCGCACCTCACGGCCGTTCTCCCGCTTCACCTTGGCGATGAAGCCCATGTCATGGAACGGAGTGCCGGCGCAGTCGCTGGCGCAGCTGGAGAAAGCGGTCTTCCACTTGCGGGGCAAGCGCTGGCAGATCGGGTTGCGCAGCATGTTTCGCGCGTAGGCGACTAGATAGGGCGTGGCGTCGAACACCTCGTCGGCGCAGGTGCCGGCGTAAGGGCAGCCGGTCACGTTGCGCACCGTATTGCCGCACGCCTCGCGCGTGGTGAGACCGACGCTGGCCAGGAGCCGCATGACGTCCGGCACGTCGTCCAGAGGAACGAAGTGGAACTGGAAGTTCTCGCGAGTGGTGATGTGGCCGCGGCGATAGCCGGAGTACTTCTCCGCGAAGACAGCGCAGGCGTCCATCTGGTCGGCGGAGACGCCGCCGTAGGGGAGCTTCACGCGGATCATCTGGGTGTCCTCTTGGCGCTGACCGTAGATGCCGTGCATCAGGCGGAAGGGCCGAAACTCATCCAGGAGCCCTTCTTCGTCCCTGCGAAAGCGGCGGCTCTCCCGCTCAAAGTTTTCGATCTCCTCGTCCAGGATCACGAACACGCGCTCGGGCTGGAGATCAGCCGGCACAGCCGGATGTGCCTTGTGGGGTTCGCCCCGCTTCTCTTTCACCTGCATCGGAACACCGCCAGTCTAGAGCCTAGCCTGAGCTAAGTCTACTTTCCCGACATAGTAAGTCAAGATTATATCTCACTCAGGTATGGACGTCAACCCCGCAAGACATCAACAGGCCCCCCGATCCGGATCGGGGGGCCTGCTCGCTGCGCGTTACCTATCTAACTCGCGCGAGTAGTAAGCTTATGTGATATCAGTTGAGCCCGCAGCTCCTCCATGAACTCTACCGTGATCGGCGGCGCTGCGGCCTCCTGCCTGAGCTGCTGGACAATATCCAGGAGAGGCCGTATCTCCTCTTCCATCTCCGGGTAACGGCCGGCCAGGGCGTCCATATCCACTTTCCCCTGCTCCATCGCCTGCAGGCACTCCTCCAAGGCGCGAACGAGAGCCAACTCACCCGTCGTCCTCAGCTCTCTGACACCGGGCAGGGGCATGATCTCCCTTTTCATCGCGCCCAAAGTAACCATAAAGCGATAACAATGTCAAGTAATAACCATCCCAATGTGGAAAAGATTGCCCAAAATGTTGAAACGCCTGTGGAAAACAGGTGCCAGCTAGCCCACCCTCTCACACACACAGACACACCTGCTCTACTGGCGGAAGATGCCCCAGATCGCCACCCGGACGCTGGAACGAGGACTACCTACAGTCCAGCTTCGACCGATCAGCCTCCGGCCACCGCCGGCACGATGCTCACCTCATCCCCCGCCTTCAGAGCGGTCTCCAGGCCGGCCAGGAAGCGAACGTCCTCACCGTTGACGTAGACGTTCACGAAACGACGCAGCTCCCCCGCCTCGTCGCACAGCCGCTCCTTCAGCCCCGGATACTGCCCTTCCAGCGCGTTGATGCAGGCCATCAGCGTATCGCCATCGCCGCTCACAACGTCCAGTTCGTTGGTCAGCTTGCGCAGTGGTGTGGGGATCCGTACGGTTACGCTCATCTACGACTCCCTCATGATCGTTAGGCAGCCTCCGGACCGAGACGGTTTGCCGCCCGCCTGAACACTGCCCTCGCGTCCTTGACCGTCGAGTAGTAAAGATGATTGGCATTCGCCGCCAAATTCAGCGGCGGCTCCATCAGTGCGATGACCTCGTCTTCCCGAAGCCAAGGGTGACGGGTCACACACCATGTAAGACGAAGATGCTCCCCTTGCCACCTTGACAGCAGACGGTTCTCCTTCGTCGGTAGCACAACCTTGGTCGCCGACCTCACCGGGTGCAGCCCCAACTCCTCTAACAAAAGCGAGGCCAGCGTGAAGCGAAACGTGCTTGACCCAGTGTTCCCCGTCAAGTGGTTCCCAATGACCCTCGACCTGATGGTCGCGGACGATCCAGGCCCATTGGGAGCAATGCCCACGTAGAAGAGGACCAAGCCCACCTCGGGATCAGGGTGAGGGTTCGGAGGAAAACCTCCAATGGAGCCCGGAGTCGCCCACCACGCGTACAAGCCGGGTTTCCGTGGGAGCCCTTCCCGCTCGTGGGGAAGCTGGGCCTGATCAACTGATGCTGGCCGTCCCTGCAAGGCCCTAACGATCTCCTCGACCGACTTGCTGGCGTCCTCCGCGACAGCAGCCCCGGCCTCATGTCCCCTATCACCTCGCGACAGTTCCGTCCTTGGCGCACGGGACGCAGGGCCCGAACGGGCCTGTACTCGCCCAAGCGTCGGGTCGAACCTCGTTCTGGCTATCGCTACCTGAGCATGCGTCAGGTACCAGTTCGTGCCACGCTCGCTTTCGCCGCGCGGAAACCGTTTGCGCAGCCAAGCACGTAGCGTCTTCCCTGAGATCACCAACTCCGCCGCAAGTTCCTCCGGTGGCTTTTCGTCACACGCCATCCAGATATCCGCCTCCTACACATTCTCCATGTGCACTAAGAAAGCCATCCCGCTGGCTTGAGGCCGCCGCTCTAATCTCCAACATCCAACATCGGGTTCCTCTACTACCCTTCCACGATATCTCCAGCCACAGGGTCCACCCTGACGCCCTGCTCCACCACCCACTGCACCCCCCGCTCAATCTCCTCCATCTCACCCTCCAGCTCCAGCACCACCCAACCGCGGTCCTCCGTGACGTCAGCGCGGCGGATGTTAGTCACCAGATTGAAGTCGCGGCCCAGCCGCCAGATGACAGGCTCCTTGATCATCTCCTGGGCGAAAGTGAACTTTACTCGTTGCTTGGCCAATATGATCTCCTACTTCCGGGCCGCCGGCAAAGCGCTGGCCTGCTCACTAAACGCGTTCTCGAAAGAGGCGATGTTCGGCTGCACAGCCAGGGCGGGCTTCAGCCGCGGCGCGACCGCCTCCTGAGTCTTGAGGCCGGCGCCCGTGATGAACGCCACCGCCAGCTCTTGGGGATCGACAAGCCCCCGCTCGACCAGGCGCCTTAGTCCGGCGATCACTACCCCGCCCGCCGTCTCCGCGAAGATGCCTTCCGTCTCCGCCAACAGCTTGATCCCCTCCACCACCTCATCGTCGCTGACGGCCACGCCCTGCCCGCCCGACTGAGACATCACCTTGAGAGCATGGTAGCCGTCCGCGGGGTTGCCGATCGCCAGAGACTTGGCGATGGTGTTCGGCTTCTGGGGCTTGATATCGAAGCTCTGCCGCTCCCAGGCCTCCACTATGGGCGAGCAGCCCGCAGCCTGCGCGCCGCTCATCCTCGTCCCCCGCCACTCCACCAACCCCAGCCAGGCCAGCTCCTTCAGCCCCTTGTATATCTTGGTGTAAAGGGAGCCGCTGGCCAGGGGCACGATGCAGTGATCGGGCGATCGCCAGCCCAACTGCTCGCACACCTCGTAGGCCAGCGTCTTGCTGCCTTCCGAATAGTAGGGCCGCATGTTGATGTTGACGAACGCCCAGGGGTGTTTGTCGGACAGCTCGCTGCACAGCCGGTTCACTTCGTCGTAGCTGCCGTCCACCGCCACCAGGGTGGGGCCGTACACGCTGGAGCCGACGATCTTCCCCTGCTCGAGGTCGGCAGGGATAAAGACGATAGCGTCCATGCCGGCGCGGGCGGCGTGAGCGGCGACGCTGTTGGCCAGGTTGCCGGTGGAGGCGCAGGCAAGAGTGTCGAACTCGAACTCACGCGCCTTTGTGACAGCAAGAGAGACAACGCGATCCTTGAACGACCAGGTTGGGTTCTGACAATCGTTCTTGAGGTACAGCCGCTCCAGGCCCAGAAGCCGTCCCAGTTGAGAAGCCCTGATCAGGGGGGTGTAGCCGGTGCCGATATCGACGGCCGCCTCCGCCGTGACCGGCAAAAGGTCGGCGTAGCGCCACATGGACAGCGGCCCCCGCTCGATCCGCTCCCGGGTCAGCGTGCGCCTCAGCGCCTCGTAGTCGTAGAAAACCTCCAGCGGGCCGAAACAGAACTCGCAGACGTGTATCGGGTCCAGGGGATAGACCCGGCCGCACTCCCTGCATCTTAGATTCTTAGCGAATGACATGACAGCGATCCTCCGGCTTCTAATCGTTAGCCGTGATGGGCCTCCCCTCCCCCGGCTCTCCCGGGGTGGAGGCCCGCAGCATCGCCATCATTCCGGCTTCCCCAACCGACCTCAAAGCAATCGAACAGGCATCCCCTGCCGGAGACGGATGGGCCTCCAGCGCGAATCCTCGTGCTACCACACTATCCCTACAGTTGATCATAAGTAAAAAGAAGACCTCTTCCGTCTGAATGGAGAAGAGGCCACCTACTCCCTTATCGTCCTCCCGCCTCAGGCGGGAGTCGGCGTTGGCACCGTTATCCCCCACTAATCGGGGAACCGGTTGCCGGGCTTCACAGGGCCGTTCCCTCCACCTCTCTGGATAAGAGCGTATTCAATTGTTCGATGGGATGCTAGCACAGAGATAGAAGCAGTGTCAACGCGGAGCCGCGACTGATGTGAACCTAGGCGCTGCGGCCGACCATTTCAGGCTCGCGGGATGCCTGCTTAATCAGATCGTCCAAAACGACGCGCAGGCTGAACCCTTTCAACACCGGGTGCTTGAAGGGAGCATCCAGGTTCACACTGTAGTGGTGACGGCGCCCATCCTTGCGGATGTCCAGCATATCCGCCCTTCTAAGGTCGCCAATGACCCCCCAGACGGTACGCCTGGTTAGCGACATCGCCTCGGCTATCTCTTTGATCGTGCAGTTGGGATTGACGGCAACGTAAAAGAGGATCGAGCCGTGGCTGGAAACTAGATACCAATTGTTTTCTATAGTCATATGAATAGTATTGCGTTTCTGGTTTCTCAATAACCGCAAACACATACTACCATCTAACCTCTAGGTTGAGAAGACGTAAATGGAAAGATTTCAGCACGATTTTTCACTCACTGACATTGGCTGCGTCTATACCTGCGGCCCGCGTCTTCCTGCCGGTGCCGTCAAACACCGGCGGACAGCCGCACCAGCGCTACCATCGCGGCAGCGCCTATCAGCGATCAGCTACCGAGCAGAGCTGTTCGGCACGGGGCCTCGCGCCCCCTATAACCCCTCGGCAGGTTCTCCCTCCGCCCCCTCTTCCCCTATCAGGGGCTCCTCGTCGGCCAGGCTCAGCTCCTCCTCCTGTGGCGGAGTGCGCAAAAGATAGATGATAGCGGGCAGCGCTACCGCCATGCTGGCGATGCTGATCAGTTGGGCCGTGCGCAGCCCCAGCAAGACTATGTCGTCCAGGCGAAGGAAGCTTACACCCAGGCGCAGCGCGCCGTAGAGAACCACCCAGGAGAAGAACGCCACCCCGCTCCGCGTCACCCTGGCGTAGATAAACAACAGGAGAAGAAAGATCGCCATGTCGCCCAGCAGCTCGTACGCCACCGCTGGGTGCTGGACAAGGTTTGGGTCGCCGAAGGCCAGCAAGCTGGGACTGTCCGGATTAGTGTAGCGCACGCCCCAGGGAAGGCTCGTGGTCTCGGCGAAGTGCTCACCGTTTATGATGTCGCCGATCCGGCCCGTAGCCATGCCGAGAATCGCCCCGATCGCGGCGATGTCCGCCGCCTTCGGGATGTTCGGCAGCCTTGTGATGTAGGCATACCCCCAGGCCCCGATCGTGCCGCCGATGAGCGCGCCGTAGATGGAGATGCCGCCGGTGTTGATGGCGAAGATATCGCCCAGGTCGTCCTCGAACAGCGACCAGTTCTCGATGATGTACAGGCCACGGGCGCCGATGATACCGCCGATAACCAACGCCAGAGCGACGTTGTAGATCGCCTCCTCCTGAAAGCCGACGCGCCTGCCCAGGAAAGCTGCCGCCGCAACACCTGCCACCACGGCGAGCGCCGTGAACAGCCCGTGCCAGGTAACCTCCAACCCGACCACCTCAAACAGCGTCGGGTCGAGACCTATCTTGATCGTCAGCAGGATCGCACTAGTCATCTTTAGCCTGTCCTTCAGCCTCGTCCAATGTGGCACCCTCCCGCCGCGCCAGATCCTCCATCTCCCTGTCCAGCCTTATCAGATGACCGGCTTGGCCAGCGAGGTGGGTCCGGGTCGGAGTTATCTTAGCCCATAACCGTCGACGCGGCACCCAGAACGTTACCAGCAGCCCCCCTATGAGCAGCGCGCTGCCCCCCCAGATCAGATAATCGCTCCGGTCCTTCTTCACCTGGATGCCCGCGAACTCACGCTGACCCAGGAACGAATACTCGTATCCCCCCGTCTCAACGCTCTCACCCGGCCTCAGGCTTACCGCCCGCGGTTGGAGACCGACGATCGTCAGCTCCGGCGGCCCGCTGCCGATGGCGGGCTCCACAGCGGTACCCTCGGACGCCGTCCCCGTGCCGTAGACAACGTTGCTCATCTCCAGCAGCACGTCCCCGCTATCCTCTCCCGCTGTGGAGTTCGGCGGCAGGGGAAAGTCTGATACGAA
>CAJXNA010000024.1 GCA_913056415.1 uncultured Chloroflexota bacterium
GTTCAGGACAGCGGCCATAGCCACCGCGATGATCGGCGGCAGAGCTCTGGTCGAGATCACGGTGGCGACCGCGTTGGGGGCGTCCGTCCAGCCGTTGACCGCCTCGAAGGCGAGTATCGCCGCGAAGGTGAATATCAGGAAGCCGAAGGTGTCAGTCAACAGTCCCCCAAATGCGCGACGGGGAGAGCCGCTTCCTCTTTATACAGGCTGGTGTCGTGGTAGACAGGCCGGCATCGCGGTTAGGCATGCTTGAGGACGATCGCCTCCAGGACGTGAGCGACCTGCTCGGCGCTATCGGTAGCCTCCTCCAGTTGGTCGTAGATGTCGCGCCACTTGATGATGTCCACAGCGTTCATCTCGCCCCGGAACAGCTCCGCCATGGAGTTCAGATACAGACTATCGGCCTCGTTCTCCAGACGGTTGATCTCCTTCAGCTGCTCCAGGATCGACTTGAGCCGTCCCTTGTGTCGAAGGACAGAAACCGCTTTCTCCAGCTGAACGCACTGGAGGCGGATCAGGTCGGCGAGGCCACGCGCGGCCGCGCTAGGTTGGGAGATGCCGTAGGTGCGGATCGCCGTGGACGCGCCCTCAATGAAGTCCATCACATCGTCCATACGCTGGGCCAGCGCAGCGATGTCCTCGCGGTCAAAAGGCGTGACAAACGTCTGGTGGACCTGGAGGTAAATCTTGTGGGTGATCTCGTCGCCCTCGTGCTCCAGGTCCTTTAGGTGGGCGGTCTTGGTCTCTACGTTCTCGAAGTGCTCCAGCAGATCCGTCAAGGCTTCGCTGGCCACCACCAGATTACGGGTGCTTTGGTCAAACAGCTCGTAGAAACGGCCGCTGCGGGGGATCAGGGAAAAGCGCATACTTCCTTGCTCATTTCCTGCCAAGGCAAATGTAGCAACCGCCCTAGGCACTGTCAAGGCCCGGCGAGTGCAACTTCAGCCAATCTTTTTATGCCGCCGATAGGCACGTCGCGAACAGCCGGAGAGCGCCCGCGCCTCACCCAGGATCAGTCGTCGCGGCCTGGATGCAAACTGTCTGCTACAATGGATCATAGACATACTGGAAGGGAGCAACTTATGGTCAGCGAAGAGGTTGTGACGGAGGCCCTCAAGGAGGTCTATGACCCCGAGCTGCACTACAACATCGTCGACCTGGGGCTCGTATACGAGGTGGACATCAAGGACGGCGACGTCCACGTACTGATGACGCTGACCACCCCTGCCTGCCCCGTCGGCCCCATGATCATCGAGCAGGTCCAGGAGACGGTGGGCATCATGCCCGGCGTGAAGGACGTCGACGTCGAGATCACTTTCGACCCGATGTGGAGCCCTGACCTGATGAGCGACGAGGCGAAGGCCGGTCTCGGCATAGACTAGAAAGCGAGGCCCAGTTGGAAGACCGCTACCCCGGCAAGCTCACCATCGAGATCAAGTACTGCGTAGTCTGAGGCTACCTGCCCCTGGCCGCCTGGATGGCGACCGAGATATGGCACGACTTTGGTGAGGATGCCCCCGTCACTCTGATCCCCGTCGCCGATGGGCGGCTGGAGGTCATCGCTAACGGCGAGACGCTGTTCGACCGTAAGGCGGAAGGCGGCGTCTACCCCGAGATGAAGCGCGTCCGCGAGATCAAGCAGCAGGTTAAGGCCCTACTGCAGACGCTGAGCGTCTCGCGCTAGGCTCCCCTCGTAGAAGAGACGTTCAGGTCCCCTATTCCATCTGGATGGCTGAAGCCCTGCCTGCCGGCAGGCAGGCCTCCGCTACAGCGTTTATTCCACGCCTAGCAACGCCCTGTACCGCCCCAGCGCCATCAGCGGCCAGTAGTTCCGGTACAGGTGATACTTGATATAGAAATCGCCTGGGAAGCCGGTGGCGGTAAACTGAGGCTCCTCCCACTGCCCATCCTCCTCCTGCCGCTCCACCAGATACGATACGCCCCGCTCCACAGCCTGCTGGCACAGACCGTCGTCTTCAGGCTCGGCCGCCAGGAGCGCCAGCAACGCCCATGCCGTCTGCGAGGCCGTGCTGGGGCCGATGCCGGCCAGCCGCGGGTCTTCGTAGCTCTCGCACGTCTCGCCCCAGCCTCCGTCCTCATTCTGCTTCTGGATGAGCCAGCGCACCGCCCGCCGCACGTATGGCCGCGTCATCTCCTCGCCCACCGCCTTGAGGGCGGGCAACACCGCGCCCGCCCCGTAGATATAGTTCACTCCCCAACGCCCCCACCAGCTACCGTCCGGCCTTTGCTCGCCACGGAGGTAGCCCAGCGCCCGGCTCACCTCCGCCGAGTCCCCATGGCCGAGCAGACCCAGCGCCTCAACGATGTGCGCCGTCACGTCCTCCGTGGGGTAGTCGATCACCTCACCGAAGTCGCAGAACGGTATCTGGTTCGCCAACCTCTGCGTGTTATCTTTATCGAAGGAGCCCCAACCGCCGTTCTTGGACTGCATCGCCAGCAGCCAGCGCCCTCCCCGCGCCAGCGCCCGCTCCCTGCGCTTTTCGTCCGGCAGCCGCGTGCGCGCCAGCGCCATCAGGACCTCGGCCGCGTCATCCGTATCCGGGTAGAGATCGTTCTCGAACTCGAACGCCCAGCCGCCGGGCTCCACGCCCTGCACCTTCACCTGCCAGTCGCCGCCGCCCAAGATCTGCTCGCGCAGCAGCCAGCGGCCCGCCCTCACCAGCGCCGGGTGGTCCGCCGGCAGCTCCGAGTCCAGGAGCCCGATCATCGCCAGCGCCGTGTCCCACACCGGCGAAAGGCAGGCCTGCGGGTTGAAGATACGGTCGTCCTCCACCGCGAAGGCGCCCTCAAACCCCTCCAGCCCCCTGCGCATCACCGGATCGTCCAGCGAGTAGCCCCGCAGTTTAAGGGCGATGAGCGAATACACCCACGGCGGCTGTATGCCGCCCCACGATCCGTCCGCCTCCTGATGCGAAACGATCCAGCGCTCCGCCGCGCGGTAGGCCGCCCGTCGTAGCGGCATGAACGCCACACGCTCGTAGCGCCGCAACAGGCCGTCCGCGGCGTGGAAGAAGCGTCGCCAGTTGAGCCACCCCGCGGGCCGCGGCAGCGAGTAGTCGATCCGGTCACGCGGCGCCGGGTACAGCTCATCGATGCGGGCCGAATCGGGTACGGGGCAGATGGGGCGTTCGTTCAGGAGGATGAGCATCGGCACCAGCGTCGCCCGCGCCCAGGACGCGAAATCGTAGATGTTCAGCGGGAACCAGGGCGGCAGGAACATCATCTCCGGGGGCAGCACCGGCACGCCCCGCCAGTCCCATTGTCCGAACAGGGCCAGCCATATCTTGGTGAACACGCGGACCCTGGGCACACCGCCCGCCGACAGCACGAACTCCCGCGCCTTCCGCATCGGCGGCTCCTCCGCGGAGACGCCCGCCAGCTTCAGCGCGAAGTAGGACTCCACCGTGGCGTTGATGTCCGGCGGCCCACCATGATAGATGCTCCAGGTGCCGTCCGGCCGCTGCTGACTGCGCAGATAGTTCGCGATCTTCCGCCAGCGCCCCTCCTCCGCAACCCCCAGGAAGTGCGTCAGCAGCAGGTACTCCGCCGCCATGCACACATTGGACTCCAGCTCGCCCCACCAGTAGCCGTCCGGATGCTGCGAACGCAGGAAGTATTCCTGAGAACGCCCAACCGCTTCGTCGACGGCCGCGGCGAGGTCGCGGTCCCCGGCCACACGGCCCTCCGCTCTAACATTCGAACTCTCTATAGCTATGACACGACCCCTTTACGTTCGTCAGGCAGGCTCCGCCACCGGCAACGTATTGAAAGCGCCGACAAACGCCTCCAGGAAGCGAGTCAGGTTGGGCAGGGCACGACGGTGCAGGCTGGCCAGCTTGAATAGCGATGGTAAGCGGCCTGGGTGCTGCAGGGAGTAGGATAGAACCCGCAGCCGCGAGAGGGTCCCATCGGGCCGCACTGCGTTGGGCGCGTCTGGGAACTGATCTCTCGGGCCATCGAGCACCGTCCGTACGGCGAAAAACGGCAGCCCTATCTCCTGCGCCGCTCGGCCTATCCAGTAGCTCTCCATCTCCACCACGTCCGCGCCCGTGCTGTGGTGCAGAGCCTCTTTTTCAGCCGGGTCCGCGATTATGCGATCCACCGTCAGGGAATGTCCATGACGAAGGGGCAACCTTGCCTCCTTAGCGCAGTTCACAGCCAGCCGTAGGAGCCCCTCGTCCGACCGGACGGCATCGTTGCCGGGTCGCGTCGACTGTACTGACTGGCAGATGACGACGTCTCCAACTTCGAGTCCCGGCGCCAGGGCCCCGGCGCTACCCACGGACACCACCAGCGAAGGCCGGTGCCTATCCAGGAGACTAGACGCCAACTCCTCTGCCCGCCCTACGCCCGTGCAGCAGAGGAGCACCGTCTGGTCACCGTGGTAGCCCAGCCAGGTAGCCTGCCGCTCCCCGCTCAGGCGCTGGCACCGCCGCAGTCGGCGACGAAGCCCGGCAAGTTCGACCTCAACCGCTGCCAGGACCGCGATCATCAGGCCACCGGCCGCTTTTCCTTAGTCTGAGGCTCCTTCACACCTCCCTTGGAGCGGCCGAAACCGCGTACGCGGCGTCCCGGCAAGACCGACCTCGCCGCCAGCTCTATGAACGCCCCCGGCTTGTTCATCGCCTCCAGGATGGCCGACCCCTCGAAGCCGCAGTGCATCATGCAGGTGTCACAGCGGGGGTCTTTGCCCAGGCCGTAAGCGTCCCACTGGACGGTGGTCATCAGCTCCTCGTAAGTCTTGGCGTGCCCATCAGCGATGAGGTAGCAGGGCTTGCGCCAGCCGGCCGGCGTGTAGGTGGGCGTCGTCCACTGGGTGCAGGTGTAATCGCGCTTCCCCTGGAGGAAGTCCAGGTACAGGGGGTTGTTATAGAAGCGTATCCCATCCTTGCAACCCTCGAATATGCGGCGGAAGAAGCTCTGCGCCTCCTCTCGCTGCATGAAGATGTCGTGGTGCGCTACCTCCTTGTACTGGAACCCCGGCGAAACCATCATCCCCTCGACACCCATATCGTTGAGCATAGCGAACAGCTGGTGGTACTCCTCCGGTCGGTTGCCGCTAAACAGCGTGGTGTTCGTGCAGACCCGGTAGCCCCTCGCGCGGGCCTCCTTGATCGCCTTGATCGCCACGTCGTACACACCTTTTCGCTCCACCGCGATGTCGTGCGTTTCCCTCAGCCCATCCAGGTGCACCACCAACGAGAAGTAGGGTGACGGCGGGATGACCTTCATCCCCTTCTTAAACAGCAGCGCGTTGGTGCACAGGTAGACGAACCGCTTCTGTTTGATGATCCCGGCCACGATCTCCCCGATCTGAGGGTGCATCAGCGGCTCCCCGCCGGCGATGGACACGACAGGTGGGTCGCACTCCGCCACCGCCCGCATGCAGTCCTCTAGCGTGAGTTGCTGATCGATGATCGGCTCGTACTCACGGATGCGGCCGCAGCCGGTGCAGGTAAGGTTGCAGTCCTCCAGCGGCTCCAGGATCATCGTCAAAGGGAAGTACTTGCGGCCCCGTAGACGCTGTTTGAACAGATACCACCCAAGCTTCAGCGATAGCCACAAAGGTTGCCCAGCCACGATAGTTCCTTCCTAGGGATCAGTAATCCCGCTCCAGGATAAAGTCAGCGACCTGCCACAGCTCCGCGGCGGGTCCCTTGCTTAAGCTGGCACTCTCCAACTCCGGCACCGCCCGCTCCCTGTATTCCTCAGCCATCATGCGACAGTACGCCTGCGCCCCCACCGAATCCAGTGCTGAGAGCACCGTGGATACGTCCGAATCGCTCAGACGGGGCTGCGAATAGACCCGCCGCAGCTCCTCAGCCGTCGCGCCTTCCGCCCGAGCCAGCGCGTACACGACTGGAAGCGACTTCTTGCGATTGCGGATGTCCGCCGCGGGCGGCTTTCCCGTCCGGTTCTCCGCCCCCCACACGCCCAGCATGTCATCGCGGATCTGGAACGCCACGCCCAGCCAGCGGCCGCAGCGCCCCAGCGCCTCCGCCACCGCGAGATCGTCAGCGCCGACCAAGCCTCCCAGCTGCAGGGCGCAGTCGAACAGGGCGCCGGTCTTCTTCTCGACCATCTCCAGGTAGGCGTCCTCGCCCACGTCAAGACGCTCCTCGAAGCTGATGTCCAGGGCCTGGCCCTCCACGATCTCTAGCGTGCACTCGTCCAGGACACGGACAGCCTCCACAACCCGCTCCGCCGGGACGCCTTCAGAGCCGAGTTTCAGCACCGCCAGGCGGCCCAGGGTCAGCAGGGCGTCGCCGGCGTTGATCGCTTGGGCCTCGCCCCAGACGCTCCACACCGTGGGGCGATGCCTACGCTCCGGGTCGCGGTCCTGAATGTCATCATGCACCAGCGAGAAGTTGTGCACCAGTTCCAGCCCGGCGGCGGCGGGAAGAGCCGCGCGCCAGTCACCGCCGGCGGCCTCACAGGCCAGCAGGCAGAGGGTGGGCCGCAACGCCTTGCCGCCCTCGGAGCGCAGAGGGCGTCCGTCGGCGTCCTCCCACCCCAGGTGATAGCGCAGCATACGGTGCAGCTCCTCCGGATGGCTGCCCGAGGGCAGGCCGTCGCTCAGCAGGGAACGCAGCCGCTCGTCCAGCACCCCCCGGTAGCGACCGAAGGCAGGCGGCAGATCCACCGCTACTCGCCCATGAGCTGCACCACCACCTCGCGATCGCGGCCGTGATCCAGCTCAATCAGGAAGATCCGCTGCCACTGGCCAACGATCAGCTTGCCGTCCACCACAGGGACGGCTTCGCTGGCGCCGAGCAGCAGGTGCTGGCAGTGGGAGTGCCCGTTGGGACGCTCGCCGTTGTCGGAGAAGGCGTGGGCGACCTCGTTATGCTTGTACTCAGCGCTACAGGGAGCGATCTTCTCCAGCATACGCTCCATATCCGCCAGGAGCGCAGGCTCGTTCTCGTTAATCCGGATAGCGGCGGTGGTGTGCATGGAGAAGACGACCGCGAAGCCGTTGGAGACGCCTGATTCACGGGCCGCCTCTTCGATCCGCTCCGTTATGTCGATGAACTGCGGCCCCTTCTCGGTCCGGATATTGAAGGTCTGCGAGAGGAACTTCATTGCGGGTTTCCTCCTTCTCAGGCGTCCATTAGATTGGAAAGGGGCAAACGTCGTGCCCTCTGCTCTTTCGCATGGAGCATCTCAGCCAGTTTCTCCAGGCGCGCCACCACCTCGTCTATCGATTCGTCAGGCGTAGAAGCGCCCGCTGTCACACCCACGGTCTCCTTACCCTCCAGCCATTCCGGTTTTATTTCACGGGCCCGCTCGATCTGGTGCGTCTCGACGCCGCTGTCGGCGCAGGTTTGGGCCAGCTTACGCGTGTTGGCGCTACTGCGGCCGCCCACCGCTATCAAGAGGTCGCACTCCACCGCCAGCTCGCGAGCCGCGTGGTAGCGCTCATCGGTCTCCGGACAGGTAGTGTTTACGATCCGCAGCTCATTGATGCGACCGATGTTGCGGCCGACGAAGCGCCCCACGAACTCCGCGAACGACTGCTCGCTCTTCGTGGTCTGGGCCAAAAGCGCCAGCTTACGGTGAGGTATGTCGATCTCCGCCTCCGGGTCCAGGATCGCCCTGCCTTTCCCCTCCGTCCACGCCAGCACACCCATAACCTCAGGATGGTCCTCTTCGCCGTAGATTATCACCCCGAACCCGTCGGCGCATAGGCCCTGAGCGGCCTTCTGTGACTTTCTGACGATGGGGCAGGTGGTGTCAACGAGGTCCAGACCGCGCTCCTCCGTTTCCTCCTCGATCTCCGGCCCTCGCCCGTGCGCAGTCACAGCAACCGTGCCGCTTTCCACGTCCCCCAGCCCTCCAACCACCCGCACCCCCTTCGCCGCCAGGCCATCCACCACTACCGGGTTGTGCACTATCGAGCCCAGGCTATCGATGGGCCCTCGCTCTTCGGCAGCCTCCGCTACCATGTCGATGGCGCGGCGAACGCCGAAGCAGAATCCCAGCGCCTTCGCTCTCACTATCCTCATTGCGGCTCCTCTGACGATAACGGATAACAACTTCGCTTGGGAGCTCCATTCAGCTCGCGCTCACCACCTCCTTTCCGGCGGCTGCTCGCCCCGCCGCCACCAGCACCTCCTGCGCCGCCATCAGGCCGCTGCGTACGGCGCTTTCCATGGTTGCCGGCCAGCCTGTGTCCGTCCAATCCCCGGCCAGGAACAGATTGCCTACAGGCGTCCGCTGGCTGGGCCGTAGCCGTGAGACGCCCGGATGAGCTGCGAACGTGGCGTCCCGCTGCTTCACCACCAACCCCCGCTTGAGCTCCGCCGTCCGCGCCGCCGGAAACAGGGACTGCACCTCGCGAACGAACAGCTCAATGATCTCTTGCGCGGGCATCTCCGCGAACTCCCGGGCGCCGCTCAGTGAGATATCCAGGTACTGGCCGTCCCTCTCCTGCCCCCACAACTTCGACTTGTTGAACACCCACTGTAGAGGCGTGTTCAGGAAGGCCGCGAACTCCATGTCAGTCACCTGGCGGTCGTACCACAGGTGCACGTTGACGATGGGCGAGGTGTCCATGTGCCCGATCCGCCCGAAGAACGGCTCCTCTCGCAGCGGTTTCGGCAGCAGCCTCAGCAGAGACCGATGATCCAGAGCCATCACGATGAACTGCGCATCCTCATCCGGCCCGCTGATCGCCGCGCGTCCGTCCTCCACCCGCATCCCGGAGATGCTCCGTCCCAACCTCACCTCTCCCCCACGGGACTCGATGTACTCCCGCGCCGCCTCCGCCAGCAGCGCCGACAACCCAACCCTGGCCCAGCCCACGTTGGCGCCGTTCCGGTCGCGCAGGAACCCTTCCTGGAACACCATCAGCGCCAGGTCAGCGCTGACCGTAGTGACGTCTCCGTTCAGCGTCGGCTGCACGATCAGGTTCCAAAAGCCGCGGATGGCGTTCTCCGTCTGACCGTGGGCACGGAGCCAATGGGCGAAGGTGACGCCGTCCAGGCCCCGGCGGGCCGCCCGGTCCAGAGAGCGTATCCGCGTCATAGCGTAGGCCGCGCGCACCTTCTCCGCCGGCGAGAGCGAGCGGAACCGCAACAGCGAAGGGAGGAGATGCAGCGGCGGCGGCAGCGCCCCGCTCTGCAGCACGCTCTCTCCCCACACCTTATCGATTACCCGCACCCGCATCCGCTTCTGAAGGTACGCCTTCTGCCATACACCCAGCCGCTTCAGGAGCCCGATGTATTCCGTGCAGCAACCCATGAACACGTGCTGGCCGTTGTCCACTTCCACGCCGGACCGCTTATCGACGTAGGAGTAGGTGCGTCCGCCCAGAAAGGGCCGCTTCTCCACCAGCGTCACCTTGAGCCCGGCGTCGGCCAGTTCGCAGGCAGCGGTGATACCGGCCAGGCCAGCGCCGGCCACGAGAACGGACGGCCTCTCGCTCACAGCACCAGGCTCCTCACCAGCTCGCGGCCGGCCAGCGCCAGCTTCTGGCCCGCGCTCAGGCTCAGCCGCCGCTTCAGCACCGTCTCCGGCTCCCGCTCTATATCGTCCAGGATCGTGCTGTATATACCCGCCATAACCCCCACGCACGCCCTGGCCCGCCGCGGCAGGTAAGGGAACAGCCGCCGCCCGCTCTCGTAGTACTCCCGCGCCCTCTTCACCTGGAACGACATCAGCCGGCGGAAGCTGTCAGTTGCTGCGCCCGCCCGCAGATCGTCCTCCGTATAGCCGAAGCGGGCCAGTTCGTCCTGGGGCAGGTAGATGCGGTCCCGCTGCAAGTCCTCCTGGACGTCGCGCAGTATGTTGGTGAGCTGGAGGGCGATGCCCAGGTCCGCCGCACGCTCGCGCGCCTGCCCGTCGCCGCGATAGCCGAAGACCTCGATGGAGATCAGCCCCACGATAGAGGCCACCATGTAGCAATAGCGCTTCAGCTCCTCGAAGCTAGCGTATCGCCACACCGTCAGGTCCGTCTCCATGCCCTCGATGAGCCGGTAGAAGTATTCATGCGGGATGCGGTAACGGTCGATGGCGTCCCCGAGAGCCAGGAGAACCGGGCCCCGGGGACGCCCCTCCAGACACCGGTCCAACGACTCGCGGTAGGCGGTGAGCCTGAGCGACGCCTCCTGAGGCGACAGGCCGGCGTCCACGATGTCGTCGCACTCACGGGCGAAGGCGTAGGCTGCGTATATGGCGCGCCGCTGCCGGGCCGGCAGCAGCATGAAACCGTAGTAGAAGTTCTTCGCCTCCCGCTTGGTGAGGGCCTGACAGTGGTCGTAGGCGACGGTCAGCTCGTCCTTCACGCCGTCTCCCTCACCGATATCGGGATGGGCAGGAGCCCCCGCAGCGCCAGCAACGCCTTCCGCGCCCGAGACAGCTTCGGACGCCTGTTCAGCACGTCGTACCCGATGTCCTCGATGGCGTCCAGCACCGCCAGCCCTCCCAAGCTGAACAGCCGCAGGTCAATCCTAAGGCGGCCGCGCACCCGGGGTATCAGCTCCAGACCGCTACGGAACAGCTCCCGCGTCCTCCGAACCTGGAACGCCATCAAGTCGCTGAGCCGTCCGTCGAAGCGGGCCGCCATCAGCTCCTCTTCGCCGTAGCCGAAGCGCTCCATCTCCTCCAGGGGGATGTAGATGCGGCCCTTGCCCAGATCGCGGCGCACGTCCTGCCAGAAGTTCGTAAGCTGAAGCGCCGTGCAGGTCGCGTCCGAAAGCCGTTGCCGCTCTTCGTCTCGATACCCGAACAGGTACAGCACTAGGTGGCCCACCGGATTGGCGGAGTTCTGACAATAGGCTTGCAGATCGGTGAACGTCCGATAGCGGTTGACCCGCTGGTCCATCCGGTTAGCCTCGATCAGCCGCAAGAACGGCTCCGGCGGGATATCGAAGCGGCGGATCGTCTCCTGAAGGGCGACGAAAGCTGGCTGTTGCGCGTCGCCGTCGAAGCAGCGCCGCAGCTCCGCCTCCCAGCCGTCCAAGAGCGCCAGGCGGTCGCCCTCGGCCTCATCCCCCAGGTCATCCACGCCGCGGCAATAGGCGTACACGGCGTGGACGTGGGGGCGCAGGGCGCGTGGAAGCAGCCACGAGGCTACTGTGAAGTTCTCGTAGTGGCTCGTTGCGAGGCGTTGGCAGTAAGCGTACGCCTGCGTCAACGAGTAAGCCTTCGCCGGCCCCTCAGCTATCACGGGCCTCCCTCGCTCCAGGGGTACGACCGCCTGTACCCCCACTGGCTACCCTATGGGTGGCTGCGTTGCGAGCCGCTGCGGCCGCGCGAGGAAGCTGATGCTGGCTATGTGAGTGGGATGATGAAAATAGATAATGCCCGGATGAAAGCCGTGATCCGCCAGCCTCTTCGACGCCTGCGGCCCAAGATTCGTAGTCGTCCCGCTATACTCAGACCTCCTACACGCCTGCTGGCACAAATTCTAGACGCCGACACCGAGAGGTCAATAGAATTCCATTGCTAGAACAATATCGCCCGCGAAGAGGTATAATATGTCTAGCAGGAGGCTCCATGTTGAGCGAGCGAGAAGAGCAGATAGCGGCGGGCCTGAGCAATCAGGTCGCTCCGGCGCTACATATCCCAGACACCGTGCGTCTGGGCGTGATCGCCAGCTCGGAAGAACACGAACTCTGGCTCCAGGCACACCTGATGGGCTGCGAGGGTTGCCGCGCTCCCCTCATCGCCCTGCTCTTGAAACGTACGGCGGTGAGCGTGGGCCGGCCACCGGACATACCCTGCGCCAAGACCCGCAACGTCATGTTCCGCTATCTGGAAGGCGGCCCCGAGCCGGACGACGCTACCTTCGCCCACATCTCCTCCTGCGATCTCTGCGACGATCTGTTCTTCGAGCCCGCTCAGGCCGTGGTCCTCAAGGAGTACGAGCCTGAACATGTGGGCGAGGTTGACTAGGCGTTTAGGAACCAGCCGTACACCCCCTCCGGAAGGACTGCGGCAAGCTCCTGCTGTCGGCTCGGCTCAGGCTACCGCTTCAGATAGCGATGTCGGATGCGCTGGGCGAGATTGGCTCAGGTCTGGAAACCGACCAGATACCGGGGACAGGCGTCCCACAGTCCTGGCAAACCCCTTCGGTCGTCAGCGTGTTCTCCAGGATACTGTAGCCGTACCGCCTGACCAGCGGCTTCCGACAGCCGGGACAAAAAGTATTTTCGCTATCGCCGACCCGGCCGGGCAGGTTGCCGCAGTAGACGAAGCGCAACCCCTCCTCGCGGCCGATCTCGGCCGCCCGCAGCAGCGTTCGCGGCCCAGTGTTCTCCGGGCCAGTCATCTTGTAGTCCGGGTGAAACGCCGTCAGGTGCCAGGGTACGTCCCGAGAGACCCCGGCCAGGAAGCGCGCCGCCTCCCGTACCTCTTCGTCCGAATCGTTGAAGCCGGGTACCAGCAGGGTCACGATCTCCATCCAGAACCCCATCTCATGCACCATACGCACCGTCTCCAGGACGTTCTCCAGCTTGCCGCCCAGGCTGCGGTAGCTCTTGTCCGACATGGACTTCAGGTCTATCTTGTAGCAGTCTAGCCAGGGACGCAGGTACTCCAGGGCCTCGCGGGTGCCGTTGCCGTTGGAGACATAGGCAGTGATGAGCCCGCGTGGCTTCGCCAGCTTGAACACCTCCAGCGCCCACTCGCTGGTGATCAGCGGCTCGTTGTAGGAGCTGGCGATGACGGCAGCGCCGAGCTGCTGCGCCATCGCCACCAGCCTCTCGGCGCTCAACTCCTCCGGCTCCAGGCCGGCCCCGGGGTCACGCAGCGCCTGCGAGGTGAGCCAGTTCTGGCAGTAGGAGCAGTGATAATCGCACCCCAGCATGCCGAAGGTGAGGGCGTTTGAGCCCGGGAGAACGTGGAAGAACGGCTTCTTCTCCGTGGGATCGCACTGGAGCGCGCCTACATAGTTGTGCGGCACCATCAACACGCCGTCGCGGTTGAACCGCACCTGGCAGATCCCCCGCTGTCCCTCCAGGATCAGGCAACGGTGGCCGCAGGCGTAGCAACGGACCTTGTTATCCTCCAGCCGCTCGTACAGATCACCTTCGCTGGTTAGGCCGTCGATTCGCTCGGCCAGAGGTACCGCTTTCCCAGCTAGTTTCGGCATCGCTTCACCCTCATTATACCCCCGCTTGTTTCGCCCTTGTCCGACGCGGGACAGCACCCTATGATGGGCCGTGCCCCAAGAACCTGACGGTGAGCACTGACAACTGCGATGCCACCCGCCTCTACCTGCGCCTGGTCCGAGCCTTAGGCGGCGCCACCTCGCGTCTCCCCGGCTTGACGGCGACCCCTTGCGGGAGATACATTACTTAATACACAGACTATATCAACAATCCTAGGAGGTCACTCCATGAGTAAGATCATCGACTGCAACAAAGTGAATCCGGCCAGCGGCTGCGCCCACGTTGTCCACGGCGAGACGGAAGAGGAGCTCCTGCGTAACGCCGCCGAGCACGCCAAGGAGCACGGCATAGTCGATGTTACGCCTGAACTGATGGAGATGATCAAGGCGAACATCGAGGACGAGGTCACGGCCTAGACCCGCACCTCCAGCGTAATCTGCTCCAACGGCTGGCGAGGCTTTATCGCCGGCCGTTTTTCGTCCCTGATCCGGACGTCCCCGCCCGAAAGGGCGCACCCGCTACCGGCGCCCGGTCCCCCAGCGGCGCCAAATGAGGACGCCGACAGCGCCGGACAAGAGCAGCCCAGCGATGGCGATGAGGATAAGCGAGCCGTTGGGCCCGAACCCACCCGAATAGCCGGCCCCTCCGGCCGGTAAACCAACAGCGCTGGGTACTGGAGAGGCCACCACGCTGAGGGCAGCGGTGGGTGTAGGGGATAGTGTGACAGTGGGCGAAGGCGTCGGTGTCGCCGTGGCCGTCGGTGTCGCCGTGGCCGTCGGTGTCGCCGTGGCCGTCGGTGTCGCCGTGGCC